>JASMTI010000162.1:0-23008 GCA_041694375.1 Bacteroidales bacterium
AGGTTATCTTGATGAGTATCATTTCCGGTATAACAGACGTGCAATGATGGGGTCAATCTTCGATTTACTCCTAAAAAAGATGGTTTTCAGCGAACCTAAACGATTAAATAAGAACAAATTAAAAACAGCGGTCTAACCGCCTATACCAATAAATTTATATGGTAACGTGTTTTAGTTCTGTGTATTGTTTGTTTCTATGGTTGGTAACTCGTTTAAATATGTAATAAAATTACTCAAAAAACCCCTGTCAGGAGATTGATGTGTAGCTATATTTTTTGACGCAAAAATTAGGAAACAGTTACGATTATACCACAATAAAAACACGGGGTCATTTTGGTGAACATCGAACAACTGAAGTGTTATGATGGGTTTAAGTGGCATCGGGGTTTCTTGTTTATATTCAGCATACTAAACTTAAAACAAATATTGAATAAAACAAATATTGTTGATCAGACAGTTTTTAGGCATAAAAAAAAGGCCCGAAGGCCTTTCTTTATTGTATCTCAATCATTACATGTTTCTTTTTGACAACTTCATCGGGCTTTACATTTACCTTTTTGATTTTGCCGTTAAAGGGCATGGTAATTTGATTTTGCATTTTCATTGCTTCAAGTATGAGAAGGGTCTCCCCTTTCTTGACTTCCTGCCCGGGCTTCACATACACATCCAGTATGGTGCCGGGTATAATGGAATGAATCATTTTCGGATTTGGGACATCCCACTTTTTCCGCTCGCGGAAGCTCTTGGTCAATTCAGTTTTATACAAACCACTGCTAATTGAGATGGTAGGATATTCTCCGTAATCTTTTTCGTCAATATTTTCCATAACGGTTACAAATTTTAAAACGGTGGTATCCCGTGTTTTTTACGCGGCATCGAAACCGATTTATTTTCAGCTACGCTTAGTGCATGAAGCAACATTGAGCGTGTTTCAACCGGTTCAATTACTTCATCGATATAACCTTGCGCAGCAGCAACAAACGGGTTGGCAAATTTTTCTTTGTACTCTTCAATTTTTTGTTTGCGCATTGCATCGGGGTCGGCAGCTTCCTGTATTTCTTTACGGAACACAATATTGGCAGCACCTTCGGGCCCCATAACAGCAATTTCGGCCGTAGGCCATGCAAAAACGAAGTCGGCACGCAGGTGACGCGAGTTCATTGCAATGTAACCACCACCATAGGCTTTGCGTATAATTACTGTGATTTTTGGAACAGTAGCTTCGCTGTAGGCATACAATATTTTGGCTCCATGGCGGATAACCCCCATGTGCTCCTGATCGACACCCGGCAGGTAGCCCGGCATATCTTCGAGCGTGATAATCGGGATATTGAACGAGTCGCAGTAACGTATAAAACGTGCTGCTTTATCTGAGCTGTCGCAATCGAGCACACCGGCAAGGTATTTAGGCTGGTTGGCCACAAAACCGCAAGTTTCGCCATTTAAGCGGCCAAACCCAATCACAATATTTGGTGCATAAAGCTCCATCACTTCAAAAAAGTCTGATTCATCGGTTATCGAGCGGATCACATCTTTAATATCGTATGGAAGTTTTGGGTTATCAGGAACAATTTCTTCAATGTTATATTTTTTAAGCGGCTCCTTAGGTTCGGTTTTTTTAGCCTTATCAGTGTTGCTGCGCGGAATCAACTCAATCAGTTTCTTAATCTGGTCGAAACATTCCTGCTCGCTTTTAGCATAAAAATGGGCGTTACCTGTTGTTTCGCAATGTACGCGTGCACCGCCCAGTTCTTCCATGGTAATCTCCTCACCAAGAACGGTTTTTATAACACCCGGACCTGTAATAAACATTTTAGAAATGTTTTCAACCACAAAAACAAAATCGGTAAGGGCAGGTGAATAAACGGCCCCGCCGGCACATGGTCCCAGAATAACCGACAGCTGTGGAATTACACCTGAAGCAAGTGTGTTACGAAAGAAAATTTCACCGTAACCTGCAAGCGAGTTTACACCTTCCTGGATACGTGCACCGCCAGAGTCGTTGATACCAATTAACGGAACCCTCATTTTCAGTGAGTGGTCCATTATTTTAGTGATTTTTCGGGCATGCATCAGCCCAAGCGAACCTCCGGCCACGGTAAAGTCCTGCGCGTAAATACAAACAGGCGAACCATGTATCGTACCGGTACCGGTAATTACACCATCACCGTGCAATACTTTCTTCTCCATGTTAAAATCGCGGGCAAGGTGCTCAACGAACATATCATATTCGTGGAACGAATTTTCATCAAGGATAGCAAGGATACGCTCGCGGGCAGTAAGTTTCCCCATGGCAACCTGCTTTTCAATGGCTTTGTCACCACCGCCTTTTTGAACTTCAATCTTCCGTTTACGAAGATTCTCAATGTTTCTATTTAATGACATAAGATTAATGTTTGAATAACCTTTATTAAATTTCTTTTTGTGGCTATAAATTTGCAGAAGACAAAATTAGAAACTTTTGGCAGGCTGAACCAGAAACAAAAAAACGGATGCTACAAATATAAAGGCCAAAGATAACCGGAAGCACCTATACCCCTATTTTTTAGAAACATACAAATGCCCCGACAATAAAACGAAGAACCGAACATTTGCATCAGAAATTCATAAATACTAACGTGAAGCCCACCGATATAAAACATAGGCAATAAGGGCATATAGCAAATTAGGCAACCACATGGCAATAAAGGGCGCCATTGCACCACTCATTGCAAATATTTTGGTAACCTGCTGGAACATGATATACGAAAAGCTCAGCAGCAGCCCCAAGCCAAGGTGCAACCCAAGCCCACCCCGCATTTTACGCGAAGCCAATGAAACCCCAATTAATGTAAGTATGAAAGATGAAAAAGCAACAGCCGCCCGCCGGTGCCTTTCAACCGCATATTGTTCAATGGCATCAATGCCACGCATTTTTTGAAGGTCGATAAAATTAATCAACTCAAAAAGGCTCATCGATTCCATATCGTCTTTTGTAGAAACAAAATCAGAAGGGTGAATAGCCAAAGTTGTATCTAACTTTGCACCACTCGATAGCGTTTCTTCATACCCGTCAATATTCCGTATCGTATAATTTGTAACAGTCCAGTCTTTTCGTTCCCTGTCCCAACGTATATACCTGGCCGAAAGCTTCGATACCAGCTTGTCGTTTTCAAAACGCTCGATGGTAAAATTGCTGCCGTAGTCGTTTCGCGAATTATAGCGTTCCATATAAATATAAACACCAGGTTCTAACTGAAGATGAATATTTTTCTCGTTATTAACCGGCCGGTCCTTAACATAGGTATACTTAAATTCGTTCATTTCCTCGTTTGCCGGCGGGATAATAAAATTGGCCAACACGTACGAGAATATTGCAATCACCCCGGCTGATATCATGTATGGGCGCAGCATACGCTTAAAGCTGACACCGCTGCTCAGCATGGCAATAATTTCGGAATTGAATGCCAATTTCGATGTAAAAAATATAACCGCAATAAACGTGAACAACCCACTGAACAAATTGGCAAAATAGGGGATGAAATTCATATAGTAGTCGAAAACCACAGCCCGTAAAGGTGCTTCGTTTTCAATGAAATCATCAATTTTTTCGCTGATATCAAAAACCACACTAATACCAATAATTAGCGCAATGGCAAAAAAGAAAGTCCCCAGGAACTTCCGTATAATATATAAATCAATTTTTTTCAGCGGGTGAAATTTCATACTTTTTGTGTTTACAACCGGACTATCAACTGTTGTACCATTTCTTCTTTCCAGGCCTTAAATGTATCATTTTTTATTTGCCGCCTTGCCTCCTGGGTTAGCCAAACGTAAAATGCCAGGTTGTGTATGCTGGCTATTTGTGCTCCCAGCATTTCTTTTGAAATAATAAGATGCCGCAAATATGCCCGGCTATATTGATGGTCGACATACGATGTACCATCGGGGTCAACAGGGGTAAAATCGCTTTCCCACTTTTTATTGCGTATATTGATAATTCCTTTTCGTGTAAACAACATGCCGTTGCGCCCGTTGCGGGTAGGCATAACGCAATCGAACATGTCAACGCCCCTGTCAATGGCTTCAAGTATATTAACCGGTGTGCCCACCCCCATAAGGTAACGGGGTTTATTTTGTGGCAGAATGGCATTTACCACCTCAATCATGGCATACATATCATTTTCTTCTTCGCCAACAGCCAAACCGCCAATGGCATACCCATCGGCATTAAAGGAAGAAATTTGCCTCGCAGCCATTTTACGCAAATCGGGATAAACGCAGCCCTGCACAATTGGGAACAGCGATTGTTCATGCCCATACAGTGGATGTGTTTTATCCAATTGGGTATAACACCTGTCAAGCCATCGCTGTGTAAGTTCCAACGACTTTTTCGCGTAATCGTAATCAGCATCGCCTGGCGTGCATTCATCAAATGCCATGATGATGTCAGCACCAATCGAACGTTGAATATTCATTGAATTCTCGGGGCTAAACAAATGGTATGAACCATCGATATGCGACTGAAAGCGCACCCCCTCTTCGGTGAGCTTTCGGATATCGCCCAGCGAAAAAACCTGAAACCCACCACTGTCGGTCAAAATCGGCTTGTCCCACCCGTTGAACTTATGCAGCCCCCCGGCAGCTTCTATAACCGGCATCCCGGGACGCAAATACAAATGATAGGTATTTCCAAGAATAATTTGCGCTTTAATATCTTCTTTCAACTCTTTCACATGCACCCCTTTTACCGAACCGGCTGTGCCAACCGGCATAAAAATGGGTGTTTTTATTTCACCATGCGGAGTAGTAAGTGTCCCGGCCCTTGCAGCCGATTTATTTGATGTATGTTCTAAAGTATATTGCATCTGCCATATTTAAACGCACAAAATTATAAATAATTACCTTTTCTCAGCTTCCAAAAGTAAAATCATCAATCATTAACCTTAAGCTTTGTAACTTCTAAATTGATTGGACTACGATATTTCAAAGATTTTTCGTGCGATGAAATAGCAAAAAACTTAGATTTGCCACTGGGAAACTTAAATGCTCAACCATTTAGTGCCCTGAACCCTTTATATGAATTAACTGGCGAGGCCAACGTAAAATATTAACACTGTGGATATCATTCTCAAATACTTTAACAACCTGACACCCCGGCAAATTGAACAATTTGGGATGCTGGGGCAATTATATAACGATTGGAACGCGAAAATAAATGTTGTATCGCGCAAGGACATTGATGAACTATACACCCGGCATGTCCTGCATTCGCTTGCTATAACCAAAATTATAAATTTCAGGCCTGGCACAAAAGTCCTTGATGTTGGATGCGGGGGTGGGTTCCCCGGAATACCATTGGCCATTATGTTCCCCGAAACCCAATTCACGTTGGTTGATTCAATTGGTAAAAAAATTAAAGTTGTTAATGAAGTAGCCAATGCACTTAACCTATCAAATGTTGAAGGCACACAACAAAGGGCTGAAAAAATGAAACATCATTATCATTTTATTGTCAGCCGGGCTGTTACTGCATTCCCAAAATTTGTTGCCCTAACCCGTAAACTAATCGACCATGAACAGCTTAATGCGTTACACAACGGTATTATTTACCTAAAGGGTGGTGATTTTGAAGAAGAAATTGCTGATTTTAAAAACCGCATTACAATATACAACATCCCCGATTTTTTTGAAGAAAGTTTTTTTGATACCAAAAAGGTTATTTATTTGCCGCTATAAAAACGCAAGAACATGACCCTTTAGCGTTATAACAGCTTATGTGAAAATTAAAATTGAAAAACATACCACTTTTTTTGCCGAAAAATTTCATTCAACAGAAAAAACCCTTATTTTTGCACTCCGATTTTCAGGCACATACAAAACTGGAAACATGAAACAACAAAGAGCCCAACGGGTTAGATTGCGTTTCAGAAGAAATAAATGTTTGTTGAATAAGACTTTTACAGGCTAACCTGTAATTAAAAAATTAAATAAGATGAAAAGGACATTTCAACCTTCTAACAGGAAAAGAAAAAACAAGCACGGTTATCGCGAGAGAATGTCAAGCGTTAACGGCCGTAAAGTATTGAAAGCCCGTCGTGCTAAAGGAAGAAGAAAACTAAGTGTTTCTGACGAACCACGTCACAAGCGTTAAAAGACAATAACTTTTTCATAATTCACAACAAGGTGAAGAATAAATGTTCTTTGCCTTGTTGTGTTTGTATGCCCCTCTAATTATTGATGGAAATAAATTATTGTTGATTGTCTCTTTTCCATCTTATCGTTGTTTTCTTAACGCCCCATTTTAGGGCACGCTTTTTATTTTGGCCCATATAAATATCAATTTTTTTCTCCCAACGCTTATTCATCTTATCTAAAACAATATATGTTCCGGGCAGGCCTTCAATTTTGACTTTGGTATTATGGGTTAATCCAAGTTCAATCAAGTCTCTTGAAACCGCAATGCATTTCATCCCGGCCTTTAGTGTATCCCCCCAGGCTCCAACGTTGGGATGACTGCTATGCGTCTGTTCCGAAGATGAGTTATAAGCTGTTGCTGTCACTTCTAATTCCTCAGTATGATAACATCCACTTAGTATTGTTATGATACTAATGGCCACAATCATAATTTTTAATCGAACAACCTTCATCCTTACATATTTTTTCTTTATATGCAAATGCACACATTATGCGATTCATTATATCGATAAACCTGACCTAAAACTCCAATATTATCCCCAAGGTTGGCAACACCGTACCCGAACTGTTCTCAACGCGTTTTAACTGATATTTTGTACCATTATCGGTGGTAATAAACTCACCGTTATTATCGGTCTCCCTAACAATAATATCCTGGCTTTCGGCCTGGAAATTATAGGCATTTTGAATGTCGATATAAAATTTTGCCGTGAACTTTTTCAGGTAAAATGCTTTGTCAACCCGTAAATCCAACTGATGAAAGGACCTGAAGCGCTCTTCGTTAATACGGCTGTAATCCAGATAAGGCCCGCCAGAAGCCTCCCATGCCTCTATAATGGCCGACTTCCCTAAGTCGTATGGCGTATACGGCAAACCACCCACGAAACGCCATTTTGCACCAACACTCCAGTCATTTTTCAATTTATACGTAGCAAACGAAGTAAGCAAGTGCTTACTGTCCCAGCTCGACGGGATATATTCACCGGAGCCGACATCTTTAAATTCACTACGCACCAACGTATAAGAAACGCTGCCCGTAAGGTTTTCCTGGTTGTTTATACGTGCCAGTATTTCCATCCCATAGGCACGGCCTTCGGATATCGACAAAACTTCTTCATCGCCAAGCACCCCATAATCGGCACCTTTGTTGGCCAGGCTAATACGGTCGTTTACTGAAAACGGGTAATCATCGTATGTTTTTAAAAAACCTTCAACACTGTACTGTACTACCTGACTGGGTTTATATTCAACCCCGGCAATGTAATGGTCCGAACGAATATATTTTAATCCATTGTCTTTATTTACAAATTCATCGTTTTGTTCATAACCAAGCGAAGTATAAGGTGGCAGTTGAAAATATCGCCCATAATTAGCATTGACACTGATATCACCCGTGAGGTTATACGACAAAGACACCCGCGGCGAAAACTGGTCGAGCATGTTGCTCATGCTCGAAGAGTAATTATTGGCATCAAACCTTGTACCGACCGAAACCACAAGTTCATCAGCCAAAAAGTTACGGCTAACCTGACCAAACAACCCCCACTTGAGCAAAGTAATATCGGTATCGTAATTAATTTCGACCTGTTGCCCGCCATAAAAACGTTTTTGATAGGTATCGTTGGTATATCGGGCAACATCGGTATTTATTCCATAATTTAACTTCCAGGAACCAAAGCGATTGGTGTTTTCAACACGTAATTTATTTTCAATTTCATTCGAATTATAGTCCAATGTAAGGTTATCGGGATTGGTTTCATCATTTTCAAAATATTTAATCGATTGATTGTTCAAATGATTACGGCTGAGCGCCACTGTAAAAAAACCGTTATTATGAAAGTGCTTATAAACACCTCCAATGGTATAAGTCCATTGTTCATTTACTGCAATATTGTTGAGGATGAAACGCTGCGACTCATCGGGGTTCTCAATGTCACGGTTTAAATCGAACAAGTCAATTGCACCTATTCCGGTAAATGTTATTTCATTCTTCTGGTCGATACGTGTTTTCACCTTAAACTGCGCATCGTTAAAAGTTGGCAAGAATGGTAATTCGAGCACACCAAAAAGAAACTTCAGGTAAGAGCGCCTTGCTGAAACAATAAAGTTTGTTTTCTCACCTAACGGGCCATCAAGGGTAGCCGTTATTTCGGATGCCCCCAACGATGTTTGAAACTTAAGCCCTTCACTGTTCCCGTCAACCTGGCTAAACTCAAGCACACCACTTAGTGCGTCGCCACGGTTCGATGGGAAAGCCCCTGAGTAGTAGTTTACACTTCGGATAAAATCGGCATTAATAATACCTACCGGCCCACCCGATGCACCTTGTGTTGCAAAGTGGTTGATATTGGGCACTTCAATTCCATCGAGGTAAAATACACTTTCGGACGGGCCTCCCCCCCTGATGATAATGTCATTCCGGAATGCCGGGGTTGATGCCACACCCGGGAATGACTGTATTACTTTTGAAATATCGCGGTTTGCACCGGGGTTTGTTTCAATTTCGCCAACACTTATGCTCCGAAGCGAAACAGGGCTTTCTTCGGTTTTACGGAAAGGGCTTGCCTTAACCGTAACTTCGCCAATTTGTTGCTCCGATTCTTCCATCTGGATGGTAATATTTGCAACATTAGCGTTGCTGATTTCCACCTCATCTGAAATTGCATCTTTATACCCGATAAAAGATGTGGTTAATCGAATAAAACCAGGTTTCAACCCAAATATCTGGAAGTTACCATCGAGGTCAGTAACCGAACCAAGTGTCGTTCCCATTACCACCACATTAACAAATGGCAATGGCTCATTTGTAGTGGCATCAACAACCTTACCTTTTACAACTCCGTCCTGCGCAACCGATAACAGCGTCAACACAGATAATAATAAAGTAATAAATATTCTCATTTCAGCTTTCTCCTTTTTAATTACACCCCTATTTTTCAATGGTAACCGATACTTTATGTACAATATCTTTAGCTGTGGTCAGCGTTGTGATATCGGTAAACAGTTTACCATTGCCCCCATCGTAATGACTATGCCCGATGGGGTTTAAAAAGTACTCGGTGTCCGTTTCATTTTTATCAACCCTTACGGCATATACCAAAGCCGGCTGGCATGATGATTTATAATCGGCATTTTCGGGATAAAGGTTATTATGCCAATATTCATTCCAGTCCCATGTTTGATTAATCTCCATCATCACCCTGAATTTTTCAGGGAGTTGACTGGTCGCAACTGTTTTAAGTTTAAAATCGCCTTTAGGGGTTGCCCCGGTAATAGCATCAGGCATAGGATGCTCCGGTTTTGGAAGTAGTTCTTCTTCTCCAAGGTACCCTTTTTTGTGTAACCAATATGGCAATGTTGCCGGTCGTTGTGCTTCGCCGGGTTTATTATCCCACGTTCCATCACCACGGTCGGCATTTCCATATAACCCAGTTGCCACATATTCGGTAACAAATAAGGTTTCAATATAACCACCTTCCAGGTCTTCAACCCATATTGCAAATGTAGGGTGATTGTGCTCGGTTCCTTTATAAAATGATATTGTCAGCCCGGTTCCCTGTTCACCCGAATTAGTGACAATAGTTTCAGGCTCACGTGGTGCTACTTTCGTGTTCTGGCAAGCAGACATGGTAAGCAATATCGTTATAATTACAAAAACATTTATCTTCATGTCGTTTTTATTTTGTTTTTGAAAGAAACCAAAACCTAAAGCTTTTGTTCATATTTTGTTTATATTTTTTCTGTGTTTATTTAAACACCCTTAAAATTGGTCAATGATTAAAAATTATACCTTTGTAATTCAATAATTATTACGGAATGGACTGGAATCAACTACTATCGATAAAACGTTTGGGCAAAACAACTTCGGGCAAAATAACACCCGACACGCGCACGCAATTTCAGCGCGATTACGACCGCCTTATTTTTTCATCGCCTTTTCGCAGGTTGCAAAACAAAGCACAGGTATTTCCGCTACCAGGGAGTGTATTCGTACATAACAGACTAACGCACAGCCTAGAGGTTGCCAGTGTTGGGCGTTCACTTGGCAATATCATTAGCATGAAATTGGAAGAGATGGGCGAAAACCATCCACTATTAAGGGAGATTGGTGCTGTAGTAGCTGCTGCCTGCCTGGCACACGATATGGGCAACCCGCCATTTGGGCATTCGGGCGAAGATGCCATCAAAGCATATTTTGAAACCGGCAATGGCAAAGCCTTAAAACAAAAAATGACCGGGCCACAATGGAAAGACCTAATCTATTTTGATGGCAATGCCAACGCATTAAGGGTTTTAAGCCACCAGTTTAATGGGCGGCGCCCTGGTGGATTTGCCCTTACCTACACCATGCTGGCCTCAATTGTAAAATACCCCTACGAATCGGTTGTTGCCCAAAAGCCCAAATTTGGTTTCTTCCAAAGCGAAAAAGATATTTTTATTGAAATAGCCGACGAACTCGGAATGAAGCGGATAAAAAAGAATGGCATACAATACGCGCGCCACCCGCTGGTTTACCTTGTTGAAGCCGCCGATGACATTTGCTACCAGATAATGGATGTGGAAGATGCCCATAAGCTAAAAATACTCTCGCATAAAGAAACTTGTGAATTATACCTGAACTTTTATCACAAAACCGAAGACAAAAACACCATTGACAGTATTGAAAAAACATTAGAAGAAGTAACCGACCCGAACGAACAAATAGCATACCTGCGTGCAGGTGTTATTAACAAACTTACGTTTGACTGCGTTAAGGTTTTTCTCAACAATTACAATCCTATAATGGAAGGCAACTTCACAGGTTCACTTATCGACAACATTCCTGAAACATCAAGTATGGCCATGCAGTCCATCAAAAAAGTTTCAAAACAACGCATTTACGCCGACCAGTCGGTTATCGACATTGAACTTGCCGGATATAAAGTAATCAGCACCATAACCGACCATTTTGTGAATGCGGTAATGACCGATAGCTTATACAACAAAAAACTGATGAAACTTTTCCCCGGACAATTTGTATCCAATACAGGCGATTGCTATTCGCAGGTCCAGTCGGTGGTTGATTTCGTTTCAGGCATGACCGATGTTTATGCACTCGACCTTTACCGAAAAATTACAGGAATAAACATTCCGGGTATTTAATTATTAAAATTCTCGTTATGCAAAAAAGACATCTTTTCATTATATTGATATCCCTCCTATTTTGGGGTTGCAATGAAGAAAACCCCGAACCTGCTGACAAAACATTGTACGGGCTGATAAACCACTACCGACAAGAACAAGGTTTAAGCGTTGTTCCTTATTCCCCTTCGCTTACGTTTGTTGCTGAAACCCATCTCGACGACCTCATTCAATATTACACATTAGATGAAGAGTGCAACTTGCATAGCTGGTCTGAAAACGGCAACTGGACAGCTTGCTGTTATACAAGCGACCATGAGCAAGCGGAATGCATGTGGGACAAACCTGCCGAGTTGACAAATTACGAAGGCGCAGGTTATGAAATCGTAGCTTACAAGACAAATGGAATTACGGCTGAAAGAGCGCTCGAACTTTGGAAGGATTCAGAAGGGCACAACAATGTTATTTCAAATTTGGGCACGTGGTCCGGGGTTGAATGGAATGCTATGGGCACAGCCATACGTGGAGGCTATGCAATTGTATGGTTTGGACAAGAAAAAGACCCGGAATAATTTTTATGCTTCAGGCGACACCTCAAAATTAAATATTAAATTTGACGCAATGGACTACATTACCAACTTACATAACTTAGAAGAATTTCAGGATTTTGACAATCTTGAGCTCATTGCCAAAGAGGTTGTTGAAGGGTTTATTACCGGACTACACCGAAGCCCCTTTCATGGTTTTTCCGTTGAATTTTCGGAGCACCGCCAATATAACGAAGGCGAATCGACACGCAACATCGACTGGAAACTTTACGGACGGTCGGAACGCCTATATGTAAAACAGTTCGAGGAAGAAACCAACCTGCGTTGCCAATTTGTTATCGACACTTCTTCGTCAATGCTTTTCCCGTACAAAAAAGGCAAACAACAACAGATGAACAAATTGTCGTTTGCGGTATATTGCACAGCTGCAATTATTTATATGATACGCCGCCAGCGCGATGCATCGGGACTCACCTTATTTTCCGACAAGGTTGATTTTCATGCCGAAGCCCGCTTATCGTCAGTCCATCTCGACCTGTTGTACAGTGAACTTTCGAATTTGTTAAAACCAGAGAAAGCCGCACTAAAAAAAGGCACCAATGCCGTTGAAGTTCTCCATCAGATAGCTGAAAATATCCACAAACGCTCGCTTGTGGTCATTTTTTCGGACATGATTGAATCAAGCGACCCCGATGAAATTTACCAGGCACTACAGCACTTGCGCTACAATAAACACGAAGTGGTATTGTTTCATGTAACCGACAAAGAACACGAAGAAAAACTAACATATTCAAACCGTCCGCACCGCTTTATCGACCTTGAAACCGGTGAACAAATCAAGGTGAAGCCACAAGATGTGAAAAAGGAATATGCCCGGGTAATGAAAGCGTATGTTGATGATTTAAAACTGCGCTGTGCCCAATATCATATCGATGTAATTGAAGCCGACATTAACGACAACTTCAGGCATGTACTGCAATCGTACCTGATTAAGCGGGGAAAATTGGGGTGAAAAAATAGATTGCCCAAAAGGACAATCTATTTTTTTTATCGAGAAATAAATTCTTATCAAATTTCTTATTATTCGCCACGTACAGCAGCAATACCCGGAAGTTCTTTTCCTTCGAGGTACTCAAGCAATGCACCACCGGCTGTTGAGATGTATGAAACATCATTTGCCAGACCAAATTTATTGATACAAGCAACTGAGTCGCCACCACCAATTAGCGAGAATGCACCTTTTTTAGTTGCCGCAACAATGGCATCGCCAATGGCGCGTGAACCTTTTTCGAAAGTGTCAAATTCGAATACGCCAACAGGACCATTCCAGAGTATTGTACCCGACTCTTCAATCACTTTCATCATTGCTTTTACGCTTTCAGGGCCTGCATCTAAACCTTGCCACCCGTCAGGTATCTCATCCGAAGGAACTACCTTCGTGTTGGCATCGTTTGAAAAATCGTCAGCTGCCACTACATCGGATGACAAAATTAATTGCACACCTTTTTCTTTAGCAAGCTTCTCGATATTTTTTGCCATATCAAGATAATCATTTTCGCATATTGAGTCACCAATTTTTCCGCCACGGGCTTTCACAAAAGTGTAGGTCATACCGCCACCGATAATCAGATTGTTCACCTTATCGAGCAGGTTCTCGATAATGGTAATTTTTGAAGACACTTTAGCACCACCCATGATTGCAGTAAGTGGGCGCGATGGTGAATGGAGCACTTTATCAAGGCTCTCAATCTCGCTTCCAATTACATACCCAAACATTTTATCGTTAGGGAAAAATTTAGCAATAACAGCTGTTGAAGCATGTGCACGGTGTGCTGTGCCAAAAGCATCGTTAATCCAGCAATCGCCATTTTTCGCAAGTTGCTCAGCAAAAGCTTCATCGCCCTTTGTTTCTTCTTTGTGGAAACGCAGGTTTTCAAGAATCAAAACCTCGCCGGGTTTCACTTCACCCGCCATTTTTTGTGCTTCTGCACCAATACAGTCAGGTGCAATTTTTACTGTGGCACCATCAAGTAGCTCAGAAAGGTGGTCAACCAAGTGACGCAGTGAAAATTTATCTTCCGGTCCGTTTTTCGGACGTCCAAGATGCGACATGATAACCGGGGAGCCACCTTTTTCAATCACTTTTTTAATGGTTGGGAGCGCCGCTTTCATGCGCGTATCGTCTGTAATTTCGAATTTTTCGTTTAAAGGCACGTTGAAATCAACCCTTATTAATGCCCTTTTTCCTGAAAAATCATATGTCTCAATTGTTTGCATTGTATTGAACTTTAGTTAGAAAATGAATTCAAAGATAAAAAATTCCGGGCTTATAAAGAGCTGCGCAGGGTATTAATTAAGTTGATTAACATTTAAAAAACGTTTCTTTAAAAAAAGTCTTTGGTCATTATGTCATTGTTTGGGATATCTGGCAATTGAGCATTTTTATGATATTTCTAATCCGGTCCTTTTTACTAAATCAATCAGCGGAGATTCCATATTATTAATAAACCTTCCTTTTCCAACAAGATAAGGTTCAATTTTTGAATTTACTTTTCTAGTCAAACTCCATATTTTTCCAGTTAAATAATCATCCTCTGTTTCGGTTACAATCATTACATCGATGTCACTTTCATCAGTTGCAGTGTTTGACAAATAACTACCATACAAGTATGCCTTATCAATGGCTATCCCTTCCGAACGCAGGATAAAAATGTATTTTCTCAATATCTCTACAATCTCTCTTTTAGCCATTTCAATAATTTTTTTGTCTGTTTTAAATATTCATTTACTTTCATAGTATCAGGTAATACAGGATTATAATCTGGATAACGTCCTTGTAGCTGATACTTCATTAAAATCCCTAAAAATATTTCAGTCTCATCATCAAATACCAAGTTTACTTTCTCTGATAAATAAATCAAGTTATGCGACCTTGGAGCAAATTCTCCCAATTCTTTAACAACACATGCTTTCATGGCTTTTTCAATCACTAAATGACAGAAAAACAACCCATGTAAAATACGTTTTTTTTTAATCAGTAACTCAGCTGACTTTAAATCATCTTCAGCTCCGCTTATCCAATAATCAATCTGTCTATTTATATCTACCATGGTTTCCTATATCTTAAAATCAAAGCTACTAAAACAATCGTAGAATTTGTTCAGTACACATTATTTTTCGTATTCCCAGACAGCTTATAAAATTACAGGCAAAGCTACTTTATAAAAATCTAATTGTTTTTTGGAGAGATAAATTAAAATATTAGTGCCAACAATTTTACCAATCATCACGTATCTTTTTTTGCCATTCTACAGGTTCATTTATCTCGTTAAAAACATCACCAACCCCAATACCATTAAATAATTCATCAAGTGACTCATACTGTTTTGCAATAACATTGTCTTCTTCCTCAATCTTTTTTACGAATTTCATGTTTTGTAAAACTTTAGTAAGAAGTCTGGCATTCTTCTTATTATCAATTGTCACTTTTAATGTTGTCATTTTTTTATTCAAAATTAAAGAATATTCAGCTTTAATCAAACAACAATGGCACTTATAATCTCAACCCTATACATGCTTATTCATCCATCTTGTTGCCATAAGCCAAGTCGCCGGCATCGCCAAGACCGGGCACAATGTATTTCTTCTCATCCAAATCGGGGTCAATTCCGCCTACCCATAATGTACAATGGTCTGACGGTAATTTTTCACGCACATAATCAACGCCCTCCTGGCTGGCAATAATGGCAACAAGGTGAACATGTTTGGGCCTGCCTTTTTTATGGAGTGCATGATATCCAATTTCAAGTGAAGAACCGGTTGCCAGCATTGGGTCCGACAAAACAACTTCTTTGCCTTCGAGCGATGGCGAAGCCAGGTACTCAAATTCAATAACAAACTCCTTTGTGTCGATGTATTTACGATAAGCCGAAATGAAAGCATTGCCACTACGGTCGAAATAATTTAGCAAACCTTGGTGCAGAGGCAATCCGGCACGCAAAATAGTTGCCAAAATTGGAAACGATTCGGGCAAATTAATATCAACCTTCCCCAATGGTGTAGTTATTTCTTTCGATTGATAAGTGAGTTTTTTACTAATTTCATAAGCGAATATCTCGCCTATGCGTTCAATGTTTTTACGAAAACGCAAAGGGTCGCCCTGCACGCTCACGTCTCTTATTTCGGCAATGAACTGGTTAAAAACAGAATCATGGTCGCCTAGATTTATTACTTGCATCGTATTGTATTTATAATTATTATAATTTAAGATAAAAAAATCTGTTTATTCCCTCCTGCCCAAAATTTTTGCGAATTAATACAATCGTAACCAATTATATCCAAATAAATGTCAGTTTTTTTTTGCAAATTACCAACAATAATTGACCCGGCACTTCAGTAATCGATAGAATCGTGCTCGTTTCAGGTGAAAATAACATCACCATCGCCCATTTGAAAAGCCAATGACGAAACCCCTGCATCAGCTGACAGTTGTGATGAAATGGCAGAATACTTGGGTAAACCGGTCGTGAAAATAAATTTCCCCTTTTTGCGAAGATATTCACCCAGTCCTTGATGAAATGTTGTTACACAGCACAAAGTTTTATCCTTGAGAATACGGTTCACAACCCATTTTCCTATTACCACAATAGCCTCACCCGATGCATAGACATATTGAATCTTCAGATGATTATCGCGAATGCTTGCATTGAAAATTCCTACCAATTTTTTATTCCTGAAAACTTGTATCCACTTTTGTTCAAACCGTTCAACCGCATACGAAAAATAATAGCGCTCCATTACTTCGGGATGAGCTTCTTTTGCCTGAACCACCCAGGGATTTTCGGCAATCCAGTTAAAATCTTCCACATTTCTTGGTGCTGTCCACTTGCCATCAAACAACTTTATAAATTCGCCATCGGAGGGCCCCAACTTGACTACAGCATCAAAAGTATACCCTTTTAAATCTTCATCAGCCCTGAAGGCATTCAACAATTGAACAAAAATATTTGCAGTAAAATCAAATACTTTAAGCAACAACCCCACATGCCGAAAAAAATTCTTTTTACCGGGCAAAACTTCCGATAAAACAAACCGGCTGTACCCCCTGAACCCAACGGTGGTTTTATGGTCACACAGCCTCAGTTTTTCAATAATTGACACCGTATGTGGCGTCATTTCTGAAAACAATACATTCCGGTCCCAGTTTTGGATAAAAGTAAACAGCAACTTCATAGAAACACCTGCAGGTGCCCCTTTGCGCACCCACCAACATGAATTCCATGCGCATTTTACACCATTCAGCGTAAACGGCAATGCCCCAATATATCCTAAAATTGAGTGGTTTTCATCACGGGCAATGGTCAGCACAACATCCCCGGCGTGCAGGTGTGGGTTTTTCTTTTGACTATACACACGAGCCGGGGATATAGGTACAACATCATTATTAAGATATTGCCCACCCTCAATCCATTCCTCCAGCTCAGCTATGGTATAGTTTTTAATCTCCATTGCTTATTCTTTCCGCTGTTCAACAAGATTGCAAATATCGCCAACTGTTTTTAAGTCGAGTATTTCCATGAAATCAAATTTAACACCAAATGCATTTTCAACCTCTGTAATTATCATCATGTGGTGAAGCGAGTCCCACCCCTCAACATCTTCAGATGCTGTGTCGGCATTAATTTCAGCATCAGGCTGTTTAACCGTTGCCCGTATAATTTCTTTGATACGTTCAAAATCTTCAGTATCCATTGTTAAATTTCTTTTTGATATTCCTTTACCTCTGCATTTTGATTTTAGAAAGTGCCTACTTTCCAATAAGTGCTAATGGGACCTGTATCTTTAAACCCCATGTTCCGGTACATTTTTTCGCCAGCTTCTGACGCGTGCAAAACTACCTTTTCTGAACCGCCCCCGAAACACTGCGCTATCAATTTTGAAACCAATAAAGATGCAAACCCGTTTCCCCTATGTCCGGGTAAAGTTGCAATAAAATACAGTCCGGCAATTTCATTTTTCAGGTACGCCAATCCGGCTGACACCGGTTTTTCATTTTCATATGCTATAAAAACCTTGTAATTCTCATCCTCAAACCAATGCAAAAGCAGCCCTTGGGTATAATCCAAATTAGGCAACATCACGTCTTTCACAATTTTCGCCCATTGAAGCATTGTTGATTTGTCATTTACCGATTCAATAAGAACAGACGATATTTCATTTGCAGGTTTAAAATCTTCGCTTGCAAGCACCATTCCCTGCCACCGGTATATTTCCCTGAAACCACCCTGTTCAAGTACACGGGCCTGTTCTTCACCACCATTGCCCTCAAAAACCCAAAAAGGCGGTACTTTATGCTTATTTATCCGTTCAACCACCCCCATAACCTCATGAGCGGGTACAGTTCCGATAAGTGACCGGGGCCAATTGCTTTGTTTGTTGTTCACCCAATGCAGGTAATCATCCTGCCCCCATTTCAACTGGCAGGATATTGCTGCATCGTGGTGCAAATCAATCATATTTTTCAATACCAGGCTATTCATTTCCAATCATGTTTTTAAGTTCACGGCGGTCAACCTTACCATTTGGCGTCAATGGAATTTTTTCAATACAAACCACCTCCCGGGGCAACATATAAAACGGAATATGAACCCTCATATCATTAATGAGTTTTTCCTTATCGATTCCGGCACTTTCCACAAAAATAACAATACCTGTATGAACATGACCGTTTGTCAATGGCAAGGCAACTGTTTTTACACCTGTGGCTAAACCCGCATGATATTCTACACCACCCAGTTCAACCCTGTGACCGTTAATTTTTACCTGTACATCAGTACGCCCCACAAATAGCAAATCACCTGCCTCATCTTCTATCACACGGTCCCCCGTCCGGTAAAAGCGATATTGTTTATCACCTATTGTACGTTCAAAAAAAGCCTCCCTGCCCATTCCTTCGTTACCCAAATACCCTTTTGTTACCTGTGCACCAGCTACACACAACTCACCTTCTTGCCCTTTTTTCACTTCATTCTGAGCTGTATCGCATATCAAAAATACAACCCCGGGGTATGGTTTGCCTATCGACAAAATCCCATTATAAGATTTATTGCTTTTAGCAGTATCGAAAAAATATGAAGTGCAGTTCACTGTCGCTTCAGTAGGGCCGTAAACATTAATTATTTGTGCATTGGGAACACATTGTTGCCATTCAGATGCCAGTTTCTCAGGCAGCCCTTCGGCACCAAACAAACTATAACGCACCCCGGGCAAGTGAATGCTTTCAAAATATGGCTTTATATAAGAAATAGCTGACGGGGTCATTTTTACAAATGTAATGTCATCCTCCATCAACGATTTCATCATGTTAATGTAGGCAACACCTGTAGCTGGCAACGTATAAACCGAAGCACCAAACAACAAGGGCCACACATAGCACTGAACTGACGCATCGAAGGTTGGTTCGTAAATATCTAAAAAACGGTCGGCTTCACTTAACAAATATGGCTGTCCGGCTAAAGCCATGAAATAAGCATCAAGGTTTGCCCGGCTTATGCGCACCCCTTTGGGATGCCCCGTGCTCCCACTAGTAAAAAGCACATATAAATCAGTAGTTTCGTCAACCGTAAGCTGAACCGGTTTTTCATTTATGGAATGAACTCGCGCCGAGGAAATTACATGAACGTTCATCTCGCTATTATCACCTTTTGCATCAAAAACTATTTGAACACCAACCATGCTGAAAATTTCGTGCAGCCTTGAGGATGGATTTGTTGCACTTACCGGCACCGATGTTTTGCCCGACAACCAAAGTGCAAATATGGCAGCATAAGTATCGATATGATTACGGGTAACAACACCAAAATATTGTTCGCCGCTTTTCTCCTTTATTATTCTTTGAAAAGCAGCCACCCGCTTTGCAAGCTCAGCATAAGAAAACTGTACGCCTTCGATTACAAAAGCAGTTCGCTCACCGAATTTATCAAAATTCTCAAGTATTTTTTTCAGGAATACAGCCATGCACCCAATTAATGTTTAACTACGTTTTTACCTGCCAACGAGCGTACAAAGTAATAGAAATATTCAAAATGAAGGGTTTTCTGCACTGACCAATTTCGCAATTCAATGGGCACACGCTGAAAATTCATTGGTTGACTGTCGGGCTTTAGCCCTGCTGTTCCAAAAGTAACATCGGCTATACCTTCATTTTTTAAACGTTTGAACAACGAAGACTTAAGCCCGTCGTCGGTAAAAGGAAAGGCAAATGCTTTTAAACCTGGATGAAAATTTTTTTCTACCCACTGCATCGTATCACCCACCTGCCTGAATTGTTCTTCTTCACTCAACTTCCACATTTCGGGGTGTGCCATGCTGTGCCCACCAATTAAAAAACCATCGTTGTGCAATGAGTGAACTTGCTCCATGTTCATATATGGCTTATAACGCGTAAAGTCGATGCCATGTTTTGCTGCAAGTTGGTCGAGTTTATCCTCCTCGTAAAAAAAGTATTTTTTGCCACCTCTTTTCAAAACACCTTCTGCCTCAAGAATAGAGCGTTTAAAACGGTGAAACATTTTTTTATTGTCAACAAAATCAGGGCTTACAAAAAATGTTGCCGGAATTCCTTTTCGTTTTAGGATAGGTGCGATTAATGTATAGCACTCAATCAATCCATCGTCAAATGAAAGGTGCATTTTTCTGTTGTCGGGTTTTTCAAGAATATTATCAAGCGATACGGGTTCAAAAAAACGAAGCAAGTAATCCAGTTCTTTTTCAAATTCGGCAACGGTCCGCACCCTGTAGCTGTTTATGTATGGCAAATGTTTATTGCTCACAACGTGGTAAAACGGCAAAAACGGAGGATACCGATAGTTCCCCCTCAATATGCCAAAAGGAAACACCCGTGCAATTCGTGCCAAGCTATTTTTTCCTGCTTCGTTCATCTTTTTATCAAGCTTAGTGGGAAAGGGAGTTTATTATATTTCAATATTTGATAATGTTCGGGCTGAGCCCCAAAGCCAGTAAAAAAACGGGCGATACCTTCAACCTGCGAGCCTTCAAAATCGAGCAAAAACGAACTATTGGCATAATCGCGGATAAAGCGGTCGACAATGGCAAACATGGCCCTTTTTTCTTTTCCCAATGGCGATGATACCGAATTGAGATAAGTAAGCCGCCTGGATTCAAAAATGAAAAATGCTGTCGCACATAACTCATTGGGGCCGGTATAAGCACCATAAACTATGCCCCGCTGTGAAGCCACTGATTTGGTAACAATTTTCCGCAATGCTTCACGATGTTTGGCTGTATATTCTTTCCCCGAAAGCTGCTCTTTAAACGACAAAAATTCGTGGGCAGGAACACCCGCCAAAATATCATTCGCATGTTGTGCCTTACGCACATACCTTTTTGCATGCGATGAGTAGCCGGCAAAAATCTGATTGTACGAATTATTCAGAGACAACACATAATTGACCCCTTCGGCACCCCCGGGGTTATCGTTTATTTTTACACTTAAAGAATTGAATGAAATTTCAAAAAAGCGCACAAGTTCTTTCAGCTTTAAAACAAATTGTGCTGTAATTTCGGGGGTCGCCGGCGGGAAAATTCCTTGTTGTTGCGCGTAAACGGGCTGAAAAATATAGCGGATGCCAAATTTTGACGCCATGCTCACGGGCATCACATAATCGTAATCGCCCCAAATCAAACCTTGCCAGTCGGGATAAACAACATCAAGATACCAGCTCTCGGCATATACGCGTGCATTAAGGGCAGAACGTACCGTTGCATCCCACCTTCCGGTATCAATATCGTTGTTATTTAGTAATTTAACCTCCATTACGCAAACTCTCCGCTAGTTCTGTCATATTTAAATAAACATCTCGCCACCCCTTCCATCTGCCGGTATCATGTAATGATTCGTTATGCCACAAGCTCAAAAAAGTCCCGCCACATTCGGCTGTTTCATTCATCAATTTTTCAATTTTATACAAAGCCCCATCACACGATAAACCACAATATTGATTTAGGCTCACATCCATAACAGCAAACGGATGTACCACAAGTTTTGTTGTTTGGTTTTTCTGAATGTCGAAAAACGGGAATGGCGTTGCAAGCGAAGCCCTGAAGCCCGGCTTATCGGCATAACCCATTGAATAATCGGCTTCAATATTATTTTCAATTAGTTTTCGGTACGTTCCGGGCAAATTTAATATTAAAAAATGTTGCCGGCTCTTTGTAACACGGTGTTTCAAAATACTTTGGAGCCTTACAATTTCAGAGCTTAGTTTATCTTCCCGTTTGTTGGTTTCGTACGATGGATGTATGCCAACATCAGCATTCTTGTCCACCCGCCTAATTATTTTACGCAGAAAAGGGTTACGCCACGATAATCCGCGGTCGTGCACACCCTTTTTATTCAACAAAAAGAAAAAAACAGGCTTGAGTTTATATTTTTCAAAAAGATGCAACAAAAAATCATAACTGTCGTAGGGGTCAGACTTAGCGCCCAACAACACCTGAAGGCGTATTTTTTCTTCAGCATGACGGTGGTTGAGCAAATTGCGCGCCCCCGACAACAAATTTCGGGTTAACCCTTTGAAACGAAAAGCATAAGCATTGTCAACATCGATGGTGGGTACGTACTGAAACCTGGGCTTAGGATATTCAAAATCAGGATATTCAGTTTTTATTAACCCGGCAAGCTTTTGTGCCCACTTATTAATGAGGGGCATCCCTAGAAATTCATTCTTCGCGGCAATACTTCCTTCTGCCATAAACCTCCCATGTTGGTCGCGATTGCCCGGGAGATATTCTTCGTAACGGCTGGCAAGGAAAAACGATGCTGCAAAAACATCGAACGGTATAAAGGAATACTCAATTTGAAAAAACACAGGTAAGGAATCCCACATTGTCATATCTGCCTCAACCGGACGGACACTTTCTTCAAACAACAATTCGTGCGGATTTAAAAAAAGTTCGTCATTAAATTTTTGCCGGCTATAGTTAATTTTCACCCCTTCAGCCATATGAAAGTACGCTTCTGTTTGATAAAATACCACGGGCACTTTTAAAATAGTTTCAAAAACAAGGCGAAAAGCGTACTCTACACGTGGCGTTTTATTTTCGGTGAAAATATTTATCATGGAATGTTTTATAATCTTAAA
>JASMTI010000163.1:0-4896 GCA_041694375.1 Bacteroidales bacterium
CACAAGCAAAACAATAAAGTTTTAAGCCGTATTTCAAAAATAGTAATTAAAAATGGCGAAAAACATAAGAGTGTAGGATTTGCTGCCCGTGGGCAATTGCATAAAGAAACGGTTTTTGGAAAGCGTCAGCCACCAAGGCACAGTGAATCATTTCATATTCGCAAATCAATAACTACGTTAAAAGATAAAAAACATATAGGACAGGTTGTTGATGATACCATCCGAAAATTAATATTAGATCATTTGCGCGACCAATGTGGTGTTGATATTACAAAAGACAAGTTTTCTGTTCCGCCGGATGCATTTTTTAAAGATGGCAAACCTCGGTTGTTTTTACCCAATCGAAAAGGGGGAGAGCCTGTGCCTGTCAAAAAAGTGCGTATGCGGGAGCATGTCGGGAATGCAGTTCAGTTAAAGACAAATATAAACCAGCATGTTAATCCCCGCAATAATCATCATGTTTTAATATACGAAGATTTTGATGGTAATTTGCAGGAGCAAGTAGTTTCTTTTATCGAAGTGGTTGAAAGGCAAAAAAATGGAGACCCGGTCTATCAATTACCAAAAGAAGACGGAAAACAAATAGTTACGACTTTAGAAATAAACGACATGTTTTTGTTAGGCTTGGATGATGATGTTGAAATCTGTAATAAAAATGCACACTTGCTAACTAAGCATTTGTACAGGGTTCAAAAAGTTTCGAGTTCTTATTACACTTTCAGACATCATCTAGCTTCAACCTTGGATAATAAAAATGAAGAAATATACATTCAAAGTTTTATTGCTTGGGAAAAATGGAACCCAAAAAAAGTAAAACTCGACTCTTTAGGAAAAATTACACGACTATAAAGCATGTTACATATCAACTTTTCCAAAGTTCAAAACTTTGGAAAGGGTAGTATAATAAGTTTAACCTATTAATAAACATACTAAAACAAAACGACTATGGAAAATCCCCCTGTTTGCCCAACCTTATCCTACAATGTGGTGTTGGATAAGGTTATATAGTTTATATGCTTCTATTTTTTGAACGAATATATGCCCGAAGGTCGAAAAGGCCCTTCGGGGTCAGGTTTTTTATTTGGTAGAGGGGGGACTTTCAGAGCCTGCACGACCCGAAAGTGTTTAATTACGAGAAGTTTTTAAACATATAAAACTACAAGTTATGCCATCAACCCAGCCTAAACTCGAATACGGATATTTTTATCACATCTATAATCGCGGAATTAACCGATGCCCTTTGTTTCATCATTCCGATAATTACGAACATTTTCTGCGATTGTACGACCGCTATATCTCGCCCATAGCCGATACTTTCTCTTGGTGCTTAATGGGCAATCATTTTCATTTGCTGGTAAAAATAAAATCCGAAAGCGAAATTCCGTTTATGAAAAAAGAAACGCCCGAAGGTCGGAAAGACGCTTCGGGGTTGGTAAAAAACCTTTCGGGGCCTGCACGGCCCGAAAGTGTTTTGGAACAAAAAAGATACAAGCCATCTAACCAATTTTCACACTTGTTTAATGCCTATGCTAAAGCTTTTAATAATCGTTTTAAACGTTCGGGCAGCTTGTTTGAACATCCTTTCGAACGAGTAAAAATCCTCAATAATGATCAACTTAGATACATGGTGTATTACATCCACCATAACCCAATCCATCATGGTTTTTGCGACAATATGCTTGAGTACCCCTGGACATCATATTTAACTATTTTATCGCCAAAACACACACACCTAAGTCGTTCCGAAGTTTTAGAATGGTACAGCAATCCCGAAAACTTTATCAGGTATCATAACCAACAATCTATCGATCGGTTTCATCAATTACATATCGATATGCCTGTATTACAGGTTCAGCCCAATAATAATATGATTATACCAAACGAATAAAAGTCATTTGATAAAACCTTTCGGGGTCTCTTCGACCCGAAAGCGTTTTGAAACAGAAACACATAAACCATGCTTAAACGGACCCTTTTTATTTCACAACCCTACCGGCTTTCTTTAAAAAACATGCAGCTTGTTGTTGCTTCACTCGATGAGCTTGCCAACCGCACCATCCCAATCGAGGATATCGGGTACATTGTGCTCGAGCACCCGCAAATCAGTTTTACCATGAAACTGGTTGAACAGCTTAATGCCTTTAACGTGGCTGTGGTGTTTTGCGACAGTAAGCACATGCCGTCTTCGATGCTGCTGCCGCTCGATTCAAACCACATCCAAACCGAAGTTTTCCGCCTCCAGGTTGATGCTTCCGAACCCCTTAAAAAAAACTTGTGGAAACAAACCATCGAGGCAAAAATAGGCAACCAGGCCGCCCACCTTAAAAAGCAGGGGAAAAATGAGGGCGGGCTGCGTAACCTGGCAAAAACCGTTAAAAGTGGCGACACGGAAAACCGCGAAGGTTTTGCTGCACGTTTGTACTGGAAAGCCCTGTTCGACAGCGATTTTTATCGCGACCGTTTTGGCCCGCCGCCCAACCATTACCTCAATTACGGGTATATTTTATTGCGCTCGGCAATGGCGCGCGCACTTTCCGGTTCGGGCTTGCTGTCAACGCTGGGCATACACCACCGCAACCGATACAATGCGTATTGCCTGGCCGACGATATTATGGAACCCTACCGCCCCTATGTTGATGAAATGGCACTTAGCTTGTATGAAAAATGCCCCGACGACCTGATCCTTGAAAAAGAACACAAGGCCGAGTTGCTAAAGTTAATGGCCATAGATGTACAAATTGGCGAAGTAAAACGCCCATTAATGGTAGCCCTTTCGATGACAAGCGCCTCTCTTGCCCGCTGTTTTGCGGGCGAAAGCCGTAAAATAACTTATCCTGTTTTTAAATAATAACCCGAAAGCGTTTGTAAAACCTTTCGGCGTTTAAAAAGAAATCATGGAACAAACCCGTTTAAATGCCTATCATATTTACCCCGTCAAATAATTTTAAATTTTTATCATGGAACAATATTATTACGTTTATGTGTTACGGAGCTTAAAGGATGGTAAAAACTATACAGGCTATACTAAAAATTTAAAATTAAGATTTGAGCAACATAATCAAGGAGAAGTGGAATCAACAAGAAACAGACGTCCGATGATTTTAATCTATTTTGAAGGATGCTTGAATCGGCAGGATGCGACACATCGCGAAAAATATCTTAAAACACATTATGGCAAAATGTTTTTGAAAAATAGATTAAAACGTTGGGAGGGTAAACCCTCAAATCTTATTTGACAGGGGTAAATGTGGCTATTCATCCTTTTCAACCTTATGCAGGGAAGAAAAAAAGTGGAAAAGATCAAATTGTTTAAGGCATAACTAACAATTGAGAAATTATATGGAACAAACCCGTTTAAATGCCTATCATATCATGTGGCTATTCGTATTTTTTGACCTTCCGGTTACCACCAAAAAAGAGCGCAAAGAAGCTACCCGGTTTCGGAAAGACCTGCTCAACGACGGATTTAGCATGATGCAATATTCGGTTTACAACCGGCATTGTGCCAGTAAGGAAAGTGCCAACATGCACATAAAGCGGGTAAAAGGTTTTGTTCCCGAGAAAGGGCAGGTGAGCATACTGGCCGTTACCGATAAGCAGTATGGTAACATTACCAATTTTTGGGGCAAAAAAAGCAAGCCCTTGCCCGAAGGCCCCAAGCAGCTCGAAATGTTTTAGCAGCCTGTTGGGGCCTGCCTTTTCCTAAAAAATGATTATATTCGAAACGCCGTTCCTTGAAATACTGAAAATAAACGACTTGTATACCTTTTCTAAAGTCCCAAAACTTTGGAAAAGATTAAAAACAGAAATAAAAAAACCTTTACAACAACCACTTCTATGATGGCCGGGATCGATTTTTTCACTTGTAAAAATCGCCAAAACCCGCAAATAATAAGCAAAAGCCCAATCTTGGTTGTGGTTTGATGTAAAGACGAAATAAGAAACAACCTACTGATTCTATCGCTGTGATCGCTGCTTGTTGTGGTTTGATGTAAAGACGAAATAAGAAACAACTTATGGCAAATGAAGCTAAGCCGGTTGAAGTTGTGGTTTGATGTAAAGACGAAATAAGAAACAACCCCTTAAATATTACGTCACCGCTCCGGGTTGTTGTGGTTTGATGTAAAGACGAAATAAGAAACAACGAAAGGGGCTATAACACCTATTAAGATGCCGTTGTGGTTTGATGTAAAGACGAAATAAGAAACAACACATCAGGAATTTTGTACTTGACAAATTAGGTTGTGGTTTGATGTAAAGACGAAATAAGAAACAACGAAGAGTTGTATAATTACAACCTTGCGGCCGTTGTGGTTTGATGTAAAGACGAAATAAGAAACAACGGTGGCCAATCGAAAAAAAGAATCGTGGAGGTTGTGGTTTGATGTAAAGACGAAATAAGAAACAACAAGCTGAAAAATGAGACAATTAAGCAAAAGGTTGTGGTTTGATGTAAATACGAAATAAGAAACAACTACCCTTGCGGAAATGAAACGTCTACACGGGGTTGTGGTTTGATGTAAAGACGAAATAAGAAACAACATTAGCATCACCAGCACTTTGACTAACTGGTTGTGGTTTGATGTAAAGACGAAATAAGAAACAACTTTTGTTGTTTTGTTGCTTTCGTCATTTTGGTTGTGGTTTGATGTAAAGACGAAATAAGAAACAACAGCATTGGAAAATCTGCCTTGCCGTTCATGGTTGTGGTTTGATGTAAAGACGAAATAAGAAACAACCCCGGCGGACGTGATGATTGCCGTAAAGTCGTTGTGGTTTGATGTAAAGACGAAATAAGAAACAACGGTGCTACCGATGCCCAACTTGCACAACAGGTTGTGGTTTGATGTAAAGACGAAATAAGAAACAACGTTGCCAGAAATACCCAAAGACCAT
>JASMTI010000164.1:0-7404 GCA_041694375.1 Bacteroidales bacterium
TATTTAATCGGGCAAGCCTTGTAGGTACTATTTTTACTGGGCTTCCCGATTTTTTAACATTAACAACTGCGGATTTGAGGTACTATATATAAAAACCTGCAACGTTCAGTGCCCCTTTCACCTTCGCGATCATGCGGCGACATTTGCTGCATTTGCGCCCCGGAAATAATATTATTATCTCGTGCTTCATATATATTTGAATTAGTACATGCTTCCAAATATCAGTCCTGATATCGTTGCCATAATAACCACTAATACAACAAAAACCAATGTTTTTTGAGTTCCCATTACATTACGGATTACCAGCATATTTGGTAATGACAACGAGGGACCTGCCAGCAATAAGGCCAGTGCAGGGCCTTTCCCCATACCCGAAGCTATTAATCCCTGAACAATAGGCACCTCAGTAAGGGTTGCAAAATACATAAACGCGCCCACTATGGAAGCGAAAAAGTTAGAGAAAATGGAGTTACCCCCTACCAATGAAGAAATCCAGTTAGCGGGTACCACTCCCGGGATGCTGGTAGAATCATGGGTGGACCCAAGCAGAAAACCGGCAATTACAACCCCGATGGCCAACATCGGCATGATCTGTTTGGCAAAATCCCACGATGCTAATGTCCATTCTTTATTTTCATCGTCTTTTTGCAGCGTAATAATGCTTAATCCGGTTATGGCCACCAACATTGGCACCAAGGGACTTAACGGGCCTCTAATATATGTATTGGATAAAAATGCAGAAACGGCTGTGGCCATTGCTGCACCAATTACCCACCACCATTTTATTTTCAGGATTTTTATTAATGAGTAAACCAACCCAAGCCCAAAAACAGAGGTGATGTGCCATTTATAGTTCCAAATATAAAACCACGCACTTGTGGTATCGCCCTCACCGGGTTTGCCCCAGTTGGCAAATACCAAAATGAGTACCAGTATAAAAAAGTGAAACGAAGTTTGCCACATGGGGCGTGTTTCGGGTGGAACCTGAATATTCATTTGCTCCTCTTTCTTCACTTTTTCTTCTTTACGATAAATTATTGACATAATGGAACCAATTACAATGGCAAACACCACTGCACCGACAATACGGGCAACGCCCATCTCGAAACCCAGTATGCGGGCTGTTAAAATAATAGCCAAAATGTTGATGGCCGGCCCTGAATACAGAAAAGCCACGGCAGGTCCCAAGCCGGCACCGCGCTTATGGATGCTCGAAAACAGTGGCAGGATGGTACAGCTGCATACGGCCAAAATAGTACCCGAAACCGATGCTACCGTATAAGCCACCCACTTTTTCGCATTAGCACCAAAATAGCGCAAAACAGCACCCTGGCTAACAAAAACCGATATAACCCCGGCAATGAAAAAGGCAGGCAATAAACAAAGTATCACATGTTCTTGTGCATACCATTTAGCTAGGTCTAAGGTAGCTGCGATGGCTGTTGTAAACCTTTCGCTCTCGATAGGCAGAAAAAATGCAAAAGCAAATATTGCAATAATCCAGAGCAGTATTTTAAATTCTTTCTTTTTATCCATTAATATTCATTTAAAAAAACATCTATACAATTTATTGTTCGTAAAATAACGAACATTTGATCTAAAAAAACTCCCCGCAGGAGAAATTCTGATTAAAAATACATTACCATAAAGTAATAAATACCAACCAAAATAAAGATGGCCGCAACAATACGCCTAAACCAAAGTTCAAATGTTTTCAGCTTGTTGTACACGCTGCCCAATGAACCAACTGAAAAGGCAATAAGCCATGCAAAAATGATGACCGGGATTCCGGTGGCAATTGCAAAAACCAAAGGCAGGTAAAGCCCCGATACACTACTAACAGTCATTGGAATTAGCATACCAAAATAAAGCACACCACTATAAGGGCAAAATGCCAGTGCAAAAACAACCCCCAAAAGCAACACGCCCCATAACCCTTTTTTTGCATTGTCTTCCATGTGGTTGTTTAATCTGCCTAAACCGGGTATCTTAATAAAATTGAAAACCCCCAGCATAAACAATCCAATAATAATCAACAACGGCCCTAATAACTTTTCGCCCCACTGTTGCAGGAAACCTGATATTTGGATTTCTTCGGCGCTAAAGAAAAAAATAAAACCAATAGCCGTGTAGGTTATAGCCCTTCCAAGCGTATAAACCAACCCGTTGTAAAAAACTTTTCTGCGGCTTTCAATATCCTTACTAATAAAACCAATGGCTGTGATGTTGGTTGCCAGCGGACAAGGACTGATGGCAGTCATTAGTCCAAGAATAAACGCCGACAGCAATGGTAGTTGCGAATTCTCAAGAAAATTTTGAAGAACCTCCATATTCAATAGATTGTTAGGCTACTCTTTTAAAGAACTCACCGCTTCTTCAATTTTCTCTTTTAATTTTTCGGGCTTTGTACGGGCGTACATAAAGCCATCGTTGGTAATGTCAACTTTTTCATCACCTTTTACAAACAAGAGGGATTGACCATCCGCATCAATTTTTTCTGCCAATTCATCATTCGCTTCATTATCGAGGTTGACAGATTTTAATACAATACTCTCCCCATAAAGTTCTTTAAGTGCCTCGGCAGTTACTGACTCAACAGCTTTGCAGGTAGCACAACGACGTGTAAAATGAAAGTAGTAAGCTTTAATGTCTTGCATATCGTTGTTGCTCTCGACTTCAGCAACATTTTCAGCCAAAGTCTTGGTTTCAGCATTGCTTTTACAACACTGTGCATTTACTGAGCTAATTGAAATAACAAACAATACAATCAATACTAAGAATAATCGTTTCATGGTTTTTGGTTTATTTAGTGAGTAATTTTTTAATGTCATCAACCGATGGCACACGCCCCTTAACAACCACTTTACCATCAATTACCAGTGCCGGTGTTTGCATTACACCGTAATTCATAATTTCAACAATGTCTTCAACTTTCGATACGTTAGCTTCAATGCCAGCCGACTCTATTGCCTCTAATGTGGCCTTCTCAAGGGTCTTGCACTTAGGGCAACCCGGACCTAATACTTTTATTTCCATATTGGTAACTTTTAAATTTTTATATTCCATAATAGTTGTTCGTAGTTCGTAAATATGCGAACAAATATAAAAGTAAAAATTCAGAATACAATAGTTGCAGGTAAAAAATAACGATCCTTAAATTGTTTTAACCTTTTCAATTACACTTCAGAGACGCTGAGAGCGCTGAGTAAGAAAAATAAAAATTCTTTACGGTGTTATTAACCACGGGCTTCACCCGTGGTGATTCTTATTAAAGCCCTACAGGCTTTTAACCGCGAATGGGATTGATTTTGAATAACCGCGAATGGGATTTGTGGTTGCCTGTCTATCAGTGAACTATCAACCCTAAAGAGGTTGAACATATCTGAAATTGATGCTATAAATACGGCTGCGAAACTTGAGTAATTAAATTTTAAAGTTTTAGAATGTTTGCCCGGGCTTTGTTAACATGCTGATTTTATTACAACTCCAAACACAATCTCATACCTCATGTCTAAAATCTAACTGTTTATTATTTCAAAACCTGTACACAAAGTGAAATGCTGGTTGCATCGGCGAAAAGGAAGCCGAGATGTTTGCATCGAAACTCATTCTTTCGTTTCGCAACAGGGCATACAGCACTAAATCAAAAGCCAGTAAAAACCCGCCTTGTAAAATGAGCGAATTGCCATAACCCTTTAACAAATCGTTTCGTTGCGACGCTTTGGTAGAAAAATATTTTAAAAGAAAACCGGTACCGATGTAGCCCACATCTAATGCCGAATTAATGAGTAAAGTTTTTTCGGTTGAAAGATGCGAATTCAGGTAACTATCGTAGGATACAGATGAACAGTCGTAGCCAAGGTTATTCGATAAAGCGATTCCCGCAATGGTGGCATTTACCACATTCCAAAAAAGGTTCATCTGGTAAAAATATTTCTTTTGCCCTTCGAAGGCCGACCAGCCATAAGCCCCGGCAGCCATATTGGCCACAGCCCAGCCTCCAAGTACCATCATACCACCATTGTTAATTTTCATGCTTTGCTCACAAAATGAAGTATTGTCAGCAATATTTTGGCCATGTGCAATCGATACAATAAGAATAAAAAAAGCAATGGCAAGAACCCGAACAAAATAATGTGGCTTCATAATATCTGGTTATTGATTTCAAATTATAAACCACAATAATAAGATTTAGTTCATATAAAATCAGAATCAAGACAAAGGACGATAGACTTTAACGTCCCCTGAAGTTAAAACCACAGGCTACAATTATAAAACCATGCCAAAAGGCATTATATCATTATCCTACAACTTCATAGGATGGATTATGTAATCTTAATCCCATCTTCCTCAATTGATATCTTTCGTAATTTGTACAAGGCCCCAATAGCTTTCTTAAAGGTCTTCTTGCTCATGGACAATTCTTTCTTAATCAATTCAGGGTCAGATTTATCGTTCAATGGAAGGAAACCATCATTTTTATTCAACATTTCAAGTAACTGTTCCTGAGCCGGGTCAACCTTTTCGTAACCAATTTTTTCGAGTGTTAAATCAATTTTTTCATCGTCACGGATTTTTTTGATGTAACCCGACACAACATCCCCTGTTCTCACAGGCTTAAAAAGCTCATTATCATATAATATTCCTTGGTATTTACCTTCGATAATTGCATTAACACCCAAATCTGTTTTATTGGCAATTAACAATTCTACTTTATCACCTTCAGCTAAATCGCCAAATCCCTTTTCAAGATACTTATCAATTTTTGCAGTTCCGGTAATTCTTCCCGACTTTTCATCAACATAAACGTAAACCAAATATTTCTTACCGGCTTCCATTTTCATCTTTTGCTCTCGGAATGGAACCAAAAGGTTTTTGGATAAGCCCCAATCGAGAAAAGCCCCAAACTTAGTAGTCTCAACTACTTCGAGTGGTGCAAGCCCGCCAACCTGCACATAAGGTTTTTCGGTGGTAGCTACAATCCTGTCTTCCGAGTCATAATAAATAAACACCTCAACATCGTCACCTTCACTTAACGATTCATCCACATAACGTTTAGGCAAAAGGATTTCGCCATATGGGCCTCCATCGAGATAAGCCCCCTGCTCGGTGAACTTCACTACTTCGAGCGTACTGTATTTTCCAATTTTTACCATGTTCAATATTATAAACCACAAAGGTAAGCAAAGCCTCAACAGTTAATCCCCTCAATAATATATTTCTTAAAATAAAATGCATATATGGCCAATAATAAAAAGTATTTTGCATTTTTGAATTTAATACTTTCCATCAGCAAACCTGGAAATACGTTAAAATATGACACGAGAAAAACAGCAAAATAAGGAAAAAGAAATACTCCGTTGGCCTATATTAATCACAACAATGTTTGCATCGTTCATGAATCCGTTTATGTTATCGGCTGTAAATATTGGACTTCCCGACATACAGGAACATTTTGGATGTAACGCCACAACGTTAAGCTGGGTTACAAATTCTTTCCTTCTGGCTAATGCTATTGTCCTGCTTCCCATAAGCAAAGCTTCAGATATCTGGGGGCGTGTCCGGTTTTTCAGGATCGGGCTATACATTTTTACATTTACATCTTTACTGTCCGGACTTAGTGTTAATATTCCTATGTTGCTTACTGCACGTGTAATACAGGGAGCCGGCTCGGCATTAATGAGCGTTACAGCCATTGCCATTATTACTGAAGTTTATCCACCCGACAAAAGAGGAGTGGCACTGGGTATGAATATTGGTGCGGTATATACAGGTTTATCGTTAGGCCCATTTCTTGGCGGGATATTAACCGACTTGGGAGGCTGGAGTATCATCTTTTTATCAACAATACCGCTTGGTATTGCTGCAATACTCCTCTCCCATTTCAACTTGAAAAAAACATCGCAGAAATTACAGCAACATCCTTTCGACTACAAAGGCAGCATGATATATGCCATAGCTATTTTGTCATTTATTTATGGTGGCGGAAATGTAAGAACAACATTTGGTACAATTTCATTGGTAGCCGGTATTCTTATCATGGTTTATTTCTTTTTTAACCAAAACCAAAAAAACCACCCAATATTAAATGTTAAACTACTACGGAACAACAAAAGGTTTACTTTCTCCAACATTGCAGCATTAATCCATTATTCGTCAACCTTTGGTGTAAGTTTCCTTATGAGCCTTTATCTTCAGTTCTCGAAAGGGCTGACCCCCGGGGAAGCGGGATTAGTGTTGGTGATCCAGCCAGTTATTATGGCCATTACAGCCCCCCTCACCGGCCGGTTGTCTGATAAAATAGATGCAGGGATCCTTGCCTCAGGTGGGATGGCATTAACGCTTGTCTCCCTGGTAATCATGGTATTTATCACGCCTGAATCCTCCATTATGCTAACGATAGCTGCACTGGCTGTGTTAGGCTTTGGCTTTGGGCTGTTCACATCACCAAACACCAATGCCATAATGGGTTCGGTTGAACGGAAAAATTATGGCATTGCCTCGGGCATTAATGCTACGATGCGCGTTTTTGGGCAAACACTCAGTATGATGATGGCCACCATTTTTATTTCAATTTATCTCGGAAAAGCCGCACTTTCAGCAGCCAATATCGACCTTTTTACAAAAAGCATGAATTTATATTTTATTGTATTTGCCACTATTTGTATACCGGGGATATGGTTTTCGTTAAAAAGGGGAAAAAATAATGCAACCTGAAAATCTTTTAAACAATTCAGGGTGTTTATTAGTTGTTAAGGGTGTACTAATATTGAACATTATGAAACAGATTTTGATATTATTATTGGTTTTAATGCCTTGGCTGTCGTTCGGTCAGTTTCCCATTCTTGAAATTGGCGACACCTTGCCTGACAGCGATGAAATGAAATGCGTGGTAAGCGACAAGGATGTTTACGTTGACGACTTAGCAGAAGACAAAGGCCTTCTTATTATATTTTCATGCAACACATGCCCGTTTGTTTTAGGGTGGGAAGATCGTTATCCTGTTGTAAATTCACTTGCAGAAGAAAATGATATAGGTTTTGCCTTGATTAATTCAAACTACCTGAAAAGAGATGGCGAAGATTCGCCCGAGGCTATGAAAAAACATGCCCGGGAACATGAATATCAATGGCCCTACCTTATCGACAAAGAGAGTAAACTGGCCAACAGCTTTGGGGCACAAACAACCCCCCATGTATTTTTATTTAACAGTGATTTAAAACTTGTGTACAAAGGGGCCATTGACGATAATTACAAGGATGCCTCACAAGTAGAGGATTTCTACCTGAAAAGCGCTATTGAAAGCTTAGGGAAAGGCGAAGAAATAGCCACAAAAGAAACCCGCAACCTGGGGTGTAGTATTAAACGAAAATTAAAGTAACAATTAAAATATTAAAAAGTATG
>JASMTI010000165.1:0-9203 GCA_041694375.1 Bacteroidales bacterium
GTACTGCCAATACCGTACAAACCGAAAGTGAATTTGTATCGGTTAATTGGTTGCCCCATGATTTAATTATGCAACAGGTTGAAAAACTTTACAAAGAATATCAGCCTCAAGTTGTAAAGATTGGCCTCATTGAATCGTTCGGCCTTTTGATTTCGGTTTTGGAGTGGTTAAAACAGCAAAACCCAGATGTGACAATCATTTGGGACCCTGTTTTAAAATCAACCACCGGCTTTGAATTCCACCAAAAAACAGAAGGGTTAAATAATTTGCTGAAATATGTAACATTAGTAACCCCCAACATGCAAGAAGCCGGGAAACTCTTTGGCAGCAAAAATCCGAAAGACATCAAAAAATACTGCCACGGAAACCCCACGCTTTCGGTTTTACTAAAAGGTGGCCATGCCGGGCAAAAGGGCACCGACCTGCTTATTTCTCAAAATGAAACATTTACAATTCCAGGAAAACCCTTTACCGGATATGAAAAACACGGAACAGGCTGCATCTTATCCTCAGCCATTGCCGCCAATATTGCAAAAGGGAGTAAGCTAAAAGAAGCTTGCATAAAAGGAAAAAAATATGTTGAAAAGGCGATGCTCAGTAACAAAGGTTTACTGGCATATCATAAAGTCTAATTGAGAAAATTATGGATTCGAAGATAAACGTTAAAAGTTATTCCGGAAATAAACGCAGTAGCCCAGACCGGCCTTCAAAATAATATTGATCGAGTTGAAGCGATCCTTTAGTAAGACCGGGAAGCTGAGAGCTTTGCTCGAAGATCACCCGGCCGCACTTAAGGATTGCAAAAAGGAGATAATATTATTTTGAGAGCCTTGATCTTGTTTGCTTACTTTATTGTATCAAGACAATAAAGTAAGTCGACGAAGTCAAAGTAAACATGAAACGAGCATGTAAAATAATGACATCCAAGAGGATAATTAAAAACATGCGAGTTCCATACTATACCTTTGAAAATAAAAGTTTTAATAGTATAAAAATTACTGGAACGAGATAAAAATAAGCATACAAAAATGAAGTCCTATACATTTATATATCTGATAATTCCTTAAAGAACTATAATGAAAAATAATAAGTTACCAGATAAAAAAAAACACCATGCAAAAACAAATAGCACATTTACAATTCATTACGCAAGGCAATACCGCCCAAATGCACATCAATCAAATTGAAAAGGCACTCGAAGGCGGATGCCGCTGGGTACAACTGCGAATGAAGGATTTTGAAGAGGAAACAATTCTCGAAACGGCAGAAAAAGTTCGTAAAATCACTCGCAATGCCGGGGCAAAACTTATTGTCAACGACCGCGTAAACATTGCAAAGGCCGTGAAAGCCGATGGTGTTCACCTAGGGAAAAACGACCTCTCCCCACTCAAAGCACGGGCAATACTGGGCAACAGGTTTATCATTGGAGCAACAGCCAACACATTCGGCGACATTGAAAAACTAAGTAAACAGCCGGTTGATTATCTCGGAGTAGGCCCTTTCAGGTTCACTGACACCAAAAAAAACCTGAGTCCGGTTATCGGTCTCGAAGGTTATGCCAAACTTGTTAAGCAATGCCGCGAGGCAAAAATCAACATCCCAATGGTGGCCATTGGTTCGGTGGGTATTGCTGATGTTAAGGATTTATTAGATACAGGCATGTTTGGCGTTGCTGTATCATCGGCCATTGCAAAAGCTGAAAATTCGGTTGAAGCAACCCGTAAAGTCATCAAAAAAATAACAGCTAACCAATTCGAAAAAGCTTAAAAACACATTAATATGAAAACCTTAAAAATAGCAGGCAAAGAATTCAAATCCCGGTTGTTTACCGGTACCGGTAAATTTCAATCGTCGAAACTGATGCAGGAAGCCATCCTGGCATCAGGCTCTGAGTTGGTAACCGTTGCATTGCGGCGTGTAGAAATGGACAACCCCTACGATGACATGCTCACCCACATCAGGCAGCCCCACATCAACCTTTTGCCCAACACATCGGGGGTACGCACCGCCAAAGAAGCCGTTTTTGCAGCCCAGCTGGCCCGCGAAGCACTCGGGACCAACTGGGTAAAGCTCGAAATCCACCCCGACCCGAAATACCTGCTCCCCGATGGCGAAGAAACCCTTAAAGCAGCAAAGGAACTGGTGAAAGATGGTTTTGTGGTGCTCCCCTACATCCAGACCGACCCCGTGCTGGCCAAAAAGCTCGAAGAAGCAGGCTGTGCAGCTGTTATGCCACTTGGGGCACCTATTGGTACCAACATGGGCTTGCAAACCCGCGACTTTATCCGCATTATTATTGAGCAAAGCCAGATCCCTGTTGTTGTTGATGCCGGCATAGGTGCACCATCGCACGCTGCCGAAGCCCTCGAAATGGGTGCCGGTGCCGTTTTGGTTAACACGGCCATTGCCGTTTCTGATGACCCGGTTACCATGGCACGGGCGTTTAAAATGGCAGTGGAGGCCGGGCGGATGGCTTACGAAGCCAAATTAGGGGAACAATCGATGCAAGCCTCGGCGAGTAGCCCGTTAACGGCTTTTTTAGAAGCTTAAGAGAGGAGGTGCGGAAAGCTGAGGTTGAGGTTGAGATTGAGTTTGAGAACGAACTAAAATATATGAGTATTCCAAACACCCCATTAGCACATCCCGATAAAAATCGGGACCATCTTTCCAGTTTCCATCATTCCATCTGAAAACAAAACCAGAAACCTATAGGAAAGCAGCAGAACAACAAAAGTAATACAAACAAGATGACCACATTTTACGATACCATACAACAATACAACTGGGACAAAACCCGGCAGAAAATTTATAAGTGCACCCCGGCGGATGTTGAGCGTGCACTGTCGAAAACTTCGCGCAACTTAAACGATTTTATGGCCCTGATTTCGCCGGCTGCTGCCCCGTATCTTGAGCAAATGGCAACACTTAGCCGTCAGCTCACACTCAAGCGCTTCGGAAAAACCATACAACTCTATTTGCCGCTTTACCTTTCAAACGAATGTGTGAACAGTTGTGTGTATTGCGGTTTTAACCATGCCAATAAAATTACCCGCAAAACCTTAACGCTCGAAGAAGTTGAAAACGAAGCCAACGCCATTTGTGCCATGGGGTACGAACATCTGCTACTGGTCACGGGCGAACATCCCAAAAAGTCGGGTAGCGATTACCTGGTACAGGTAATAGATTTGTTAAAAGACAAATTCAGCCAACTCTCGGTTGAGGTGCAGCCGCTGCTGCAAAACGAATACGAAAAGCTTATCAAACATGGTTTAAACGCGGTTTATGTGTACCAGGAAACCTATAACGAAGCGAATTACAAAAAATACCACCCGCGTGGGCCAAAATCGGATTACCGCTACCGATTAGAAACCCCCGACCGGCTAGGCAAAGCCGGAATTCATAAGACCGGGCTGGGTTGCTTGCTGGGACTTGAAGACTGGCGAACCGATTCGTTTTTTACGGCATTACACCTCTCCTACCTCGAACAAAAGTACTGGCGCACCCGCTATTCAATTTCATTCCCAAGGTTGCGCCCCCATGCCGGCAGTTTCAACCCCGAAAATCCGATTACAGATAAAGAACTGGCACAGCTTATTTTTGCCTACCGCATTTTTAACGAAGAAGTGGAAATCTCGCTCTCGACACGCGAACTGCCAGCATACCGTGATAATATGATGCACCTGGGCGTAACATCCATGAGTGCCGGGAGCAAAACCGAACCGGGTGGTTATGCCGTTGAAAACAAAGAGTTGGAACAATTCGAGGTTGGCGATGCCCGCAGCGTGGAAGAAATTAGAAGCAAAATTATAGCAAATGGTTATGAGCCAGTTTGGAAAGACTGGGATGCTATACTGCAAAGTTAAAGCTGGAATGATGGAAGAAAGTTTCAGGTTTCAGGTTTCAGGTTTCAAATTCCAGGTTACAGGTTACAGTTTTGTGGCTCTGGGAGAGTTTTTTATGAGGAAAAATGAATTATTGATTTATTGAAATTCCCCCATCATACCATATTAAAGGGCAGGAAGAGATAAAATCAGCACGTGTGCTTGTAGTTGATGCCGGTAAATATTTAAACTTTTTCAATCACATCCTTTCATAACAACTTCAGAACACATAAATTTGTATCCAAATGAATACACAAAATGTACTTTATTGAGAAAACAGCAGAATTTGACAAATGGCTCAGAAAATTGAAAGATTTAAGAGCTAAAGCAAAAATATTGTTCCGATTTCAAAAAATTGAGAGCGATGGGCATTTTGGAGATTGCAAACCAGTAGGGGATGGAATTCGTGAGCTAAAGATAAATTACGCCAAAGGGTATAGAGTTTATTTTATTGAAACAAATGGAAAAATAATTATTTTGCTGGTTGGTGGAGATAAATCTAGCCAACATAAGGACATTGAAAAGGCAAAGAATATTTTGAAAACGATAAAAAAATAGAGATATGAAAACTTCAAAATTAGATATAGCAGAATACCTCGACAGTAAAGAAATGATCGCAGAATATCTTAATGCTATTTTGGAAGAAGGAGATAATTCCGATGTAATTACAGCAATTGGACATATTGCAAAGTCAATAGGAATGAAAAAAATAGCAGAGGAAACAGGTTTAAGCAGACCAAGTTTATATAAATCTTTATCGGAAGGATCAAAACCTCAGTTTGAAACAATTATGAAAGTTTTGCGTGCAATTGGTGGCGAAATTAGAATAGATCCAATCTCGGCATAAAATACCTCATCTTGGCTGAAAAATGAATAAAAAAGAACTCAACCGTTATGCCCGGCAGACCATTTTGCCACAAATAGGCACCACAGGGCAGGCTAAAATAAGGCAGGCAAAAGTACTGGTTGTAGGTGCCGGCGGACTTGGCGCACCAGTTTTGCAATATTTGACGGCTGCCGGGGTTGGCACCATTGGCATTGTTGATAACGATAGCGTGAGTGAAACCAATCTTCAGCGACAGGTTCTTTATTCAACGTCAGATATTAACAAACCTAAAGTTGAAATCGCCTGCAAGAAACTTTTAAAGCTTAACCCGTATTGTAGTATTCAACCTTACAAAGAACGATTGGACGAGAATAATGCTTCGGAAATAGCTAAAGGATATGACCTTGTGGTTGATTGCACCGACAATTTTACATCGCGCTACCTGCTCGACGATGTTTGTGAAAAAATAGAAAAACCGCTGGTTTATGGCTCTATTGAAGAATTTAGCGGACAAATATCGGTGTTTCATTACGATAAAGGTGTTTCATACAAAAAGCTTTTTCCCGACAAGCCCGAAGAAAAACAAATGAACGGGGAACCACTCGGGGTTTTTGGCACCATACCGGGGGTAATAGGCTCACTGCAAGCCACCGAAGTATTGAAAATCATCACCGGTGCCGACGGTGTGCTTTCGGGCAGGTTGATGTTGTATGATGCCCTAAAACCGGGGTTTCAGATTGTAAACTTATGGTAAACCTCGTTTAGCATTTAGTAACGCAGGATTTATCTACAGTCGCACAAACGAACAAATAAAAAAGCCCCACAAAGACGCAAAGAACACAAAGTTCTCTCTTGGTGAACTTAGTGGCTTGGTGGGCAAAAAACAAGTAATACTTTTAGAGGAAATAAACATTCCAATTCCGGGTACTCGGAACAAACTGTAATAAACGAGATATGGGAAGAAAGATTGTTTTCAATTTTAAAGCTCAATGATCTTCCCAAATAAACTCAGAACTTTCTCCATAATCTGATCGTCAATCTTTGCTATAAATTCAGCATTTCGTTGTTTCCAGTCAAGATTTTTGATCTGATCGGCTAAAATAACACCCTGAACATCCATATCTTCCGGTAATCGCACTTCGAATGGATAATTTTTAATTTTTGAAGTAATAGGACAAAATATGGCTAACCCCACCTTTTTGTTATACGATGAATTTGATAATACAATGGCTGGGCGCCGCCCATCTCGCTCACAACCAGTTTGTGGTTTAAAATCCAACCACACAACATCCCCACGCCGGGGCAAATAACCAGAAGCTTTTACCATACTTCGTTACCGATTGATTCATCTGTTTCTATCTCCCCATGTTTGTTGTACGGAGTAATACGATCCAATAAAACATCAAGAGGTTCTTCTTGTTGAATTGCTTGAATAATAATTTTGTCATCATTAATATTAATGTCAACTAAAGCTCCGTCTTTTACCCCTGCCTGTTTGGCAAAAGATTTTGGTATTCTTAAACCAAGACTGTTTCCCCATTTCTTAATTGTTGTTTCCATATTTGTTTATACAATGAATATACAAATATAGCATACTATAGTTCCATTAGCAAATTATTTTGTTGTATGATGTATTAAAGCCAGAGCTTAGAATTGTAAAATATTAGTCATACTTTTTCATTACCTGAACATGAGCTTTGACCTGACCATTTTTAGCCTGCTCCATACCTCTTAAAGCAGATTCCTGAACATTTAACGGTAACTCGTCCCAATTAGTCAACAGGCTTCTTTAGTCAACATAGGTTTCCCGTAATACAGATTTCAAATCGACAATTTCCGGTCCCTTTAATCTTCCAAATGTTTTCAACACACTTTGCTTATCAATTGTCCTTAATTGATCTACGACAATCCACCCGTTTTTATCATCATGCTCAACGCTTACTCTTGTAGGATATCTTTTGGAACTTGTTGTCATAGGCGCAACAACAATTGTTCTCAAATATTTATTCATTTCATCGGGAGAAATTACAACACATGGCCTGGTCTTTTTGATTTCACTACTAATTCGTTGGGGCAAGGTTGACCAATATAATTTGATATTGCCTTATTTCCATTCTTCAAGGTTTTCGTCTTCAAACACATCGTCAATCAACAAACGATCATCTTCGTTATTGGCCATTTCCCGGAATGCTTTCTCCCATCCTTTCCTGGGCTTTGAAATTGGCTTTAAAATAATTCGATCCTTGTCCATTATCAAATCGACAGAATCCCTGATGCCATATCTTTCCAGTATTGTTTTGCTCAACAGTATCCCTTTTGAATTTCCTATCTTTATTACAGAAACGTCCATAAGTACATCATTATTTGTTGTAATTTCAAAGTTATCACTATTTTCTCTTTTAAAAATTGAACAAAAAAAATTCATTGATTACTTACGCTCTTTATAATCCAGGTCAGTCATACAAATCATACAAGTACCGGCAATGTGTTTTCAGGCAGATCGTTTTATTCAAACAAATCCGAGTGTGAGCCTGTGTACATAAAAAGTAAAGTCAGTTCCTTGTTGTTTTGCTCCCAAACCAATAGCCAATCAGGTTTTACGTGGCATTCATTCAGGCCTGAATAATTGCCTTTGAGCTTGTGTGGTTTGTATTCGGATGGTAGCTCTCCTGTTTTTTGAAGTTGATCGATTATTGCAGAAAGAAGAGATAAATCTAAACCTCTTTTTTTGCACCTCTTAATATCCTTTTTAAAACGATTGGTATATCGAATACTGTACATTATTCAAGGCAGGAGTTTATTAAATCATTAGCATCTTTGGCTTTATAGATTCTTCCTTTTTGAACATCTTCCAGTGCTTCGTTAAGGGCTTGATTGTTTTTCTCTTTTATTATTTCAACACCATCAAGTGTCTTTAGAAAATCAATCAATAATCTTCCTTTTTTTGTATGTTCATTTATTTTTAATGAATATGTTGCCATTGCTATTCCATTTTTCACAAATATACAAAAAAGCATAATTAGCTTAAAATGAATTTTAACTGATATTTTTTTTTGCGCTAAACACGAAAACTTCCACTTTACCCTTAATTAACATTCAATCATCTTTTTTGAATCATTTGTGTTTCTCCATAAATTCAGATAAATTTGTCGTGTATTTAACAAAAGAGCCTACAACAGGCTTCAACGTTTTTTATAGTATTGATCACACAATGGGGTGCCCCGGCAAACAAATGTTTGCAAATTCCAATTCAGAAAACCCAAAAGCTAGGTCGAAAGAACCTGACACTTCTGAAATTTGGAATTTGGAATTTGGAATTTTAAAAATTACGGGCTGAGATCAAACCCTCTGAACCTGATGCGGCTAATACCGACGAAGGGAAGGTGTTTACAGGAATAAAATCCTGCCTCATTGGTTATTTATTAACCATAAAATTTTTCAACAATGCGTACTTTTTTTGTTATCGTGGCCCTGTTTTTTGCCACAAGTCTTTTTGCCCAATGGCAAGTTGAAGGCGTTGTTACCGACACCCAAAACAATGCACTTCCGGGTGCCAGTGTTGTCATCGATGGGACCAACATCGGAACGGTAACAAGTGAAGATGGTTCTTTTAGATTCAAACTGAATCAAGCGGGCACCATCACACTCAAAACTTCGTTTATCGGTTATCAAACCGACAAACGTACAATCAACCTGCAGGAAAACATTTCAGTCAAGATTCAATTAGAAGAAAAATCGGTTTATACCGAGGATGTTTTTGTTTACGCCACCCGTGCCAAGAGCAACACGCCGGTTACCAATACAAATGTTTCAAAACAACAAATCGAAGAACGAAATATGGGGCAGGACGTGGCTTATTTGCTCAACACTACCCCGTCATTTGTTGCCACTTCAGATGCGGGCACGGGCATAGGCTACACGGGCTTCCGTATTCGGGGCACCGATGCCAACCGCATTAATGTTACCATCAACGGGATACCGGTAAACGATGCCGAATCGCACAGTGTTTACTGGGTGAATATGCCCGATTTCAGTTCGTCGCTCGAAAACATCCAGGTGCAACGTGGCGTGGGAACATCCACTCAAGGGGCCGCAGCCTTTGGGGCTACCATTAACATGCAAACCAGCACCCTTCAAAAAGAGGCTTATGCCGAATATAACGGCAGCGGTGGCTCATTTAACACCTTTAAAAACACAGTACGTGCCGGCACCGGATTGCTCAACGATCATTTTGCCGTTGATGTGCGCCTCTCAAAAATCAACTCCGACGGCTTTATCGACCGCGCTTTTGCCGACTTAAAATCGTTTTATGTTTCGGGCGGGTACTACAGTGCCAATACCATTGTGAAGCTAAACATTTTCTCGGGAAAAGAATATACCTACCAGGCTTGGAACGGCGTGCCATCGGTACGGCTCAATAACGACCTTGAGGGGATGCAGCGTTATGGCGACCACTGGCTGTATACAGCCAAAGAAACCGAAGAGATGATTGCTGC
>JASMTI010000166.1:0-8234 GCA_041694375.1 Bacteroidales bacterium
CCCATTTTCAAGCCTGAATATATGATAATCGGATCCTACTTTTGATAAAATATTCTCGAGATGTTCCCGGTTTGTATCGGTCATAAAAATTTGACCAAATTTATCGTCGGATACCAATTGTACAATTTTTTCAACCCTGTTGGTGTCTAATTTATCAAAAACATCATCGAGAAGCAAAATAGGCTTAATGCCACTTGCATTCTTCAAATATTCAAATTGCGCCAGTTTTAATGCCACCAAATAAGTTTTGGTCTGCCCCTGCGACCCCACTTTACGCATTGGGTAATCACCCAGGTTCAGCAATAAATCGTCGCGATGGATACCAACTGTAGTATGTTGCACCAGCCGGTCTTTATGACGGTTTACTTCTAACTGTTCTAGCAATGGCGAATCAAAAAGCGAAGACTGGTAGTCTAAAACAACTTTTTCGTGCCCGCCTGAAATAAACTGGTAAAAATCTTGAAAAACATCAGTTATATCAAGCACAAATTGTTTCCTCTTTTCGTGAATTAATGCCCCGTATTCTGAAAGCTGGACATCGTATATTGAAAGTGTATCTTCATCGAAGCGATTTTCATCGGCAAACTTTTTCAATAAATTGTTACGTTGTTGCATCACCCGGTTATAACGGATAAGAGCACTTAAAAAGCCATTATCGAACTGTGATATAACCCCATCCATAAATTTACGGCGTTCATCGCTTCCGCCAACAATCAATGAAGTATCGGACGGTGAAACCATCACCAAAGGGTACAAACCTATATGGTCGCTAAAACGCTTATATGTTTTTTTGTTCCGTTTTACCTGTTTCTTTTGATTTATTTTATAACCAATAGCAACATGCTCGCCCTCGTTATTTTTGAGGTACGTACCCTGCACACCAAACATTTCACGGCCATGACGCACATTCATCGTATCAATTGCGTTAAAAAAACTCTTCGTAAACGATAAATAATAAATAGAGTCGAGAACATTTGTCTTACCAGCCCCGTTATCTCCTAAAAAACAATTGAGCTTTGGGCTGAACTCAAGTTCAGCCGATTCGATGTTCTTATAATCAAAAACCGATAATGTTTGCAGGTACATAGTATTATTTTTCACCAAAGCCCACAAAATTATCACAATTTTTGTTTATGAAGTAAAATCACAAAATATTATGAGTCCTATTTTCATATTTCGAACTATTTTTGAATCATTAAACAGAAATTAACAATGAAGCATTTACCCATATATGGCAATATGAAGTTGGCCGATGCCATCCATCTCAATTATCTTTTGCTTCCCATTATCGGACGCTTTGGTATTGAGCTTGGCTTTGGTAATAAAACCATAAAGGAAGTTTGCAACGAAAAAAACATCAATCTTTCGTTCTTTCTTGAAATTCTGAACAGCTATCACAACAAGGACTATTTTGCATCTAAAGAACTACAAAACTACCCTTCGACCTTAGTTGTTGATTACCTGATTAACACGCACAATTACTACATTGATATTAAAGTACCAGAGCTTGAGCAAATGCTTCATCTTTTTCTGGAAAACAGCAGTGACAAAAACAAAACAAACAACACCCTGATTACAAACTTTTTTGAAGAATACAAAAATGAATTGGTCAATCATTTAAAACAAGAGGAGCACACTTTGTTCCCATACACCTTCGAACTTGAAGAAGCCAATAAAGCAAAATTGGTACCAGCTGCACTGGTTGAAAAAATCAACCAGAAAATTATTGAAAAAGAGCACGATGACCACAATGACCTAGAAGAAAAATTGTTTGACCTAAAAAACCTGATTATCAAGTTTCTGCCCCCGGTCCGCCGAAAAGACATATTAGAAAAATTGTTAATTGAACTATTTCGCCTTGAAGAAGACTTGGAAGACCACTCGCGCATTGAAGAGCAAGTATTAGTACCCAAAATAATTGAATTAGAGAAAAAAATAATAGCACAAAGTGTATAAAAACAACCAAAAAATAAAAGTCACGCTTGCCATTGACCAATATCTGCTACGATCGGGCATACAGTTCATTATTAAACAACTGGGGTATGATGTTCATTATCATTGCGTGCATAATATTGAAAAACTTGAAGAAGGGGAATATACCGACTTTCTGATTCTTCACCATAAACTTATTGACAAACCTAAAGCGCTCAACCTGAAAAAAATTTTAAATAATTACAAAGGCCACATTTTGCTTATTGCAAATGAAACCATGCATGTTGATTATTTCAAAAATGTTATTTGTCCATCGGACAGTGAAGTTGAGGTCATTGAAAAAATTGAAACTTTTTTTTCTACAACCAAGAATCATAATACCGAAGGAAACAATGAAATCATTAGCACCCGCGAAATTGACATTTTGAGACATGTGGCCTTAGGCTATTCAAACAAAGAAATTGCTGATAAACTTTTCATCAGTATCAACACTGTAATCACACATCGAAAAAACCTAACTGAAAAACTGGGGATAAAAACAATATCGGGGCTTACGGTTTATGCATTGATGAACAACTTAATTGATGCCGGCGATGTAAGGCAATAAAATATGGACTACCGGTATCTTTCCCGATAATCCATATTTTAATTATTCAAATAAATATTTATTCTCGTTTATCAAAAATCAAATTTTTGAATATATCAAACTCTTCAGGTTCGATACGTTCAGACTTTTGTAAATGCACTGCCGACTTAAGAGAAGCGGTAGTTGTAACCTCGCCGGTTATCAGTTCAATTGCTTTTGCCAAAAACGGGTCACTAGTATCGCCAAATGGAACTGCATTAAACAAGTCATCATACATTTCATAATCAGGTGGCAACCCGTCAACAAAATCGGTATAACCATCGGCATTTTTATATTTAAATGAAACCGGCAGGATTCCCATATTCTGATCTTCATTCTCCAGTACATACATACCAGTATATTTACCATGCGTATTTTCGCCTATTAAATAAGTATCCATATAAGGCATCAACCCGGCAATAACCATCTCACTCGATGAAGCCGAACCATCGGTTACCAAAAAATATACATTGCTAAGGTTTAAATTAGGCAACCCAGATTTAAAATAATTATACATGTTATCCGGACTTTCCTGATAATAACTTGTAAAAAAATCATTGTAAACATACTCAATAAGCACATCGCGCCTATCTGTTACAGATTTTGGCGCCAGTAATGAAGCCAAATGCCTTGCAGCATCGCCATCACCACCCGGGTTATATCTTAAATCAACAATCACCTCTGATACTCCTTCTGAAATAAACTCATTGAAAACCTCGGTAAGCTTCCTCAAGTAATAACCATCTTCTCCCGACACAAAATCAGTATATACAAGATATCCAACATTAACATCATCAAATTTTAAAACTTCTTGGTGCACAATTGGGTTTGCTTCAATCTCTTCAGCAATCAGATCATATTTCACATCAGTCTCACTGATATATCCATCTGTCCATTGCCCTAAACCAACTGTATAACTTTCCTGCGAATACAAGTCGTAATAATTGTCAACATCTAAATCAATGCCATTAATTGACGTAATAATGTCACCCCGTTTTAGCCCGGCCCTATCAGCAGGCGAATTATTATAAACATACTTTACAATAATATATACACCATCTGAATTTGAGTATTTATAGAATTGAGGTTTAAACCCCATGCTCGTTGGTGTGCCTTGAAATTCGGAAAAATAATCATCAAAATCTTCAACATAATACGACCAGCGATCTGTCTCTATTAGCAAATCATAAAAGAATGATTCAGGATCTTGTGATGTTGCAACTAATGAATCAGGCAATTGATCTTCCCACAAATAATATAACTCCATATTATCAACAACCCAACGATTTATCCATCGGTTAAGAGCTAATATCTTTGTCGAATCAGAGTTTTCTTCTTCAACCTCATCTTCTTCCTCTGTTTGGGTCTTTTCTTTTTCATCATCGGGTTTAATAACCTCATCCTCCTTACAAGAATACATTAAGAAGAATGATAGCGTTAGTAACAATAATAATTTAATTGGTGTTGTTTTCATCACATATAGATTTACTTGATTTTCTTATATTTTTTGCCGGTTTCGTATCGAATAACATTCACGTCTTCAACATAAACCAACCCACCTTTAGCGGACTCATCCATAATTTTATTCAATACCGGGATAAATGCCTCAATAACTTCAGTATTGTCAGTTATTTCAATCACAATAGGTAAATCACCCGACAAGGCAAATATTTTCATAGTATGTATCGAATGACTGGCTCCAAAAGACATGATCCCACGATAAACAGTGGCACCTGCCATACCTGCTTCCCTTGCACTTTCAACAATTTCTTCATACAATAAATTACCCGCAACCCGGTCAGATTCACCTATGAATATTTTAATTGTTTTTGAAGGTTTGTTTATATCCATAACTAAAAGATTAAACGTATAGCAACAATTCCTGCATATACCATTAATATACCTAACACAACACTTCCTAAAGTGTTCCATAAAAACAAACCAATGGCATGTTCTTTCAATAAGTTCATGTTGTTATAGGCAAATGACGAAAAGGTAGTAAAACCACCACAGAACCCTACGGCCAAGAACAAACGCCATTCTGCCGACAATAAGCTACCTTTCTCGGCCAAAGCATATACTATTCCAATAATAAAACTGCCTAAAATGTTCACGGCAAACGTTCCCCAGGGAAATGATGAATGCATCATTTTTTCGACAGCTATTTGCCCCAGATAGCGTGACACACTGCCTAAAAAACCTCCGGTACCTACAATTAATATGGTTCGCCACATAAAATTGAATTAAACAAACGAAAGTAATAAAAATCGTCAAAGAACGGTTCACTTCAAAACATTATATTTGCAAAATACTTACAAGTTATTACGCGATGAGGATCCTTTACACATTAGTATCAATAGTATTTACAATAAGTTTGTATGCTTCAGGGAAAAACCTGGAACAGCGTACAAAACTTTTCATGAATGATGATGCCATTGAAAATTCCCCCGTAAGTATTTTCGTGGCCAATTCGTTAACAGGCGAGGAACTTTTCTCTGTAAACCCCGAAATTAGCATCACACCTGCCTCCATCCAAAAGTTGATAACCAGTGCTACAGCCCTTGAAATAATGGGCTCCGATTATACTTTCAGCACCCGTGTTACCTACAATGGAAAAATTGAAAATCACGTTTTATATGGTGACTTAATAATCATTGCCGGAGGTGACCCGACACTTGGTTCACCCTACTTTTTTAATAACAAAAATAAATTTTTAACCCGGTGGGCTAAAAAAATAAAAAATGCCGGAATTGATTCTATCTCAGGCAACATCATTGTCAACACATCAATTTATAACGACCAGGATGTACCACAAACATGGATATGGGAGGACCTTGGAAATTATTTTGGAGCAGCTGCGCAAAGCACTGCAATTTACGATAATACTTTCGAAATAGTTTTTCAAACAGACAGCATTCATGGCGGAGCAACACGAATAACTGAAACAGACCCCGAAATACCCGGGTTAAAAATCAAAAATGAAGTTACAGCCTCAAACGACAACCGCGACAAAGCTTATGTTTTTGGCAGCCCGTTCGACAGCTACCGGATTGTAAAAGGCACACTACCCAAAGGCCGCAATTCATATGCAATTAAAGCCTCAATCCCCAACCCAGCACTTTTACTCGCTGACATGTTAAAAAACAGTCTTGCTGATATTGCAATTAACATTGGTGGAACATTTCAAACTTCATCTGAACAATATAACACCCCCCCACCCGATTCGTTAATACTAATTGAACACCATTCACCGGCCCTTTCTGAAATTATAAAAATCATGAACCACGAAAGTGTTAACCTTTATGCCGAGCACCTCTGCAAGCACATTGGTTACTTGTCAACCGGTGAAGGCTCAACACAATCAGGAACCGAGGTAATAAAAACTTTTTGGAATGACAAAGGCATTGATACCCACTGGTTATTTTTAGCCGATGGCAGTGGTTTATCACGCAACAACGCCTTTAGTGCCAAAACACTCACCGATATTTTGGTTTACATGAGTAATTACAGCCAAAATGCCAATAATTTTAAGATTTCTGTGCCCCTGACGGGGCTGCAGGGTACACAAAAGTATTATTTTCAAAACTCTTTTCTGAAAGGAAAAGCCCATGCAAAAAGTGGTTCAATGACACGTGTCCGTAGTTTTGCCGGCTATATGGAAACAAAAAAAGGGACTCCTGTTGCTTTTACAATTATGGTTAATAATTTTAATTGTGGAAGTTTTACCATGGCCCATAAAATGGAAAAAGTAATTGAAGCCATTTACCTTGAATTATAAAAATTGTATATTCGCAGCTCATTGATTTTTTAAAGTATGCTCAAATTATCCCGGAAAATACGTGACCTTATTATTATTGTAATCGATTGGTTTTATACCCCATTCAAAAAATTTATCCCCATTGAAACATTTCGTTATGCAGCAACTGGCGGAATGAATACAAGCTTCGATATTCTTTTATATTTCATTTTTTACAATTTTATCATACAAAAACAGGTTGTTGACCTGGGTATTTTTGCAATGAGCCCACACATTGCAGCTTTTGCATTTGTTTTTCCCATTACCTTTACCACAGGCTTCCTGATGGCCAAATACATCACCTTTACCCAATCGGCTTTACGTGGACGGATACAGTTGTTCCGATATGGCATATCGGTTGGTGGTTCAATATTGCTCAACTACCTGCTGCTAAAATTATTTGTTGAAAGCTTTGGCTGGTATGCCACTGTTTCAAAAATTGCTACAACGTTAATTGTAATTGCATACAGTTACATGATTCAACGACATTTTACATTCAGGACGAACAAAGCTGCAATGGCTAAAAGTTAGGAATAAATCAGGCGTATGCTATCTTTATAACATATAATCGATAAAACACAGCAGTGATAACCATTGCCTCGAAATAAACCCCTTTAAACATAGCACACTTCTTTTTTACTCATTGATAATCTCTTGATTTTTTTGTACTTTACTAACTTTTAAAACCTAAAAAATCAAAATGAGCAAAAAAGAAAAACTAACTACTGCATCGGGGCGACCGTTCCACGAGTTTGAAGATAGTATGACTGTTGGACCAAGGGGCCCTGTTTTGTTACAGGATCACTACCTGCATGAGAAACTGGCGCATTTCAACCGTGAACGTATTCCGGAGCGTGTTGTACATGCCAAGGGTTCAGGTGCCTTTGGAACTTTTACCGTAACAAACGATATATCAAAATACACAAAAGCAAAGCTTTTCAGCAAAGTAGGAAATAAATGCCGTGTGTTTGCCCGTTTTTCAACCGTGGGAGGTGAAAAAGGGAGTGCCGACACTGAGCGTGACCCGCGTGGTTTCGCCGTGAAATTTTATACTGAAGACGGTAATTGGGATTTGGTAGGAAACAATACACCCGTTTTTTTCATTAAAGACCCAAAGAAATTTCCTGATTTTATTCACACTCAAAAACGCGATCCTAAAACCAACCTAAAAAGTGACACCATGCAATGGGACTACTGGAGCCTTAACCCCGAAAGCCTGCACCAGGTGATGATACTTTTCAGCGACCGGGGCACACCCGATGGTTACCGTTTTATGAATGGTTACGGGAGCCACACCTTCTCAATGATAAATAAAAATGATGAACGCATATGGGTAAAGTTTCATTTTAAAACAGCACAAGGCAACAAAACGCTTACCGGACCTCAAGCCGACAAAATTAAAGGCGAAGATCCCGATTATTCACAACGCGACCTGGTCAAATCCATCGAAGAAGGAAACTTCCCAAAGTGGAACCTGAAGATTCAGGTAATGACTGATGAACAAGCGAAAAAGTTTCACTGGAACCCGTTTGACCTCACTAAAATATGGCCACATTCCGATTATCCGCTCATTGATGTAGGAACCATGGAACTTAACGAACTTCCGGCCAACTATTTTGCCGATGTTGAGCAATCGGCATTTGCCCCTTCAAATACAATCGACGGCATAGGCCTTTCGCCCGACAAAATGTTGCAGGGACGTATATTTGCATACCCCGATGCACACCGTTACCGCCTTGGCACCAACTACGAACAAATACCTGTAAACCGCCCGATACACCCTGTAAACAATTATCAGCGCGACGGGCACATGAATGTGATGGGAAATGGTGGCAGCGCCCCCAATTACAATCCCAACAGTTTTGACAATATCGAAGCCGA
>JASMTI010000167.1:0-1344 GCA_041694375.1 Bacteroidales bacterium
CCCATTTCTTTAAATCTTTTAAAGTTTTCATTTTACATACTCCATCATTTAATCAGGACGGTTTTCATCACTAAGGTCGTCTTGAATATTTTCCAATACTTCATTAGCCAATTCTTCTACTTTCTTTTCTAACCTAATGTGCATTGTAAGCTCTCCTTTTTGTGAAGTTGCATTTCGTCTATCCTATACTACATGACGCCAATGGCGTCAATATGTTTTTTTCTCAATAAAAAAGCCCCCCTGTTGGCACAGACAGAGGGGCAATTAGAGGGGGTGGTAGTATGATAAAGTCTAAATTACATTAGACATTATCCTCACAAATTCATCCTGAAATAACGTATTGCAGTCTTGCCACTCGATATTCACCTGTGTAACGGACGTAACGGCTTGCATACGATATTTTTCCCATTTGGATACTTCTCTCGTTACTTGCTTGATTTTACCCTGACCAGTCCCGCCGCCTTGATCCAAATTATTCTCGGACACGGTTTCAACGCCTTTTTCGTTGCGTTTTGCAATCTGCATATCCAAGACAAGAGTTATCGTGCCCTTTTTAACCATCGAATTAATGACGGTATCAGCTAAACCGCCTCCAACGGCTCCAGCCCCGGCCCCGACCATAGCCCCCGTACCGCCATTAGTCGCAGTACCGATTGCCGCACCTCCGAGGCCACCAGCTAATGCACCCTTGTGATTGTTAATAGGGCCAGTTGCAAGACGGTGGGCTGACTTGCTCATTTTTTTAGCATTTAGCACCTTGGCGTGGAGAATAATTTCGGCCTTCACGGGCGAATTTACAATAGTATGGCCTTTCTCCCGAATGTTTGCCTTTACCTGTTCAGCAATTTTGGATAAATCGGGATGACCGGAACCATTATCAAAACGCACGAAAATTGTTGTGGGGTCATAAACATCCAAAAAAATAGGGTCTGAGGATTGAGTTTTAACCTGCGGGTCTTTGTACTCAATCGCTGTTTGCAAACCTGCACACCCAGAAAGAACAATAGTAAAAGCAACCAACGCCATCAAAGTGCAAAAATGCGACCTAAACCTTATCATGTTGTAAACCTCCTGTTTGTTTTTATCCGGCCATTTGTTAATACAACATATCAAAAGTGTTAGATTTAGTCAAGATGTTTTTTAATATGACAAAACATTCAAGTTAATACATTGCGAGTGCAGTTTTTTTGTTGTTTAAGGCATAATTATTCGTGGAATTTTAGTTTTTTCCCTGTCAGTAGACTAACAACGAAAATATCAAAAAAAAAGGTTGCCAAGTTGAAAAGAAAACATTAAAAGGGACTTGATACTGTTTTTTGGAGGGAGAGCCAGATTTCATGTGGA
>JASMTI010000168.1:0-1745 GCA_041694375.1 Bacteroidales bacterium
ATATCATCATTCGATTTTTGGGTTGATGAAGGCGAACATGCACCTAAAACAAACATCAGCACCCCAATAATCAAAAAAGTTTTTTTAAACATCATCTGTCGTGGTATTAATCGGGTTATTTAATAATCTTTTCTCTGAAATCGGTAAAACTATGAAAGATAAAAAGGGTTTGCCTGTTAGTACAGCTTGTTTGCCGTTAACCATACAGACAAACCCATATTATTTAATTAATAATAGTTAGCAATTTTTATTCGTGAAAACGGAAATCGTCGAAGAAGAAAACACCACCTCCGTCGTGTCCTTCCATACCAAACTGTACAACAATCTTGTCGTAATCTTCACGATCGGCAACACCGCTAAAGTCAAATGTTAATTCAACCCATTTGTCCATTACGATTTCTCGTTCAATAATTTCAGTCTGTGTTTCCCATGCCATGTCACCTTTCTCGCTGTTTTGCAATTTAACAGCCAGTGCAGGTAACAATTTTGTATTAGTGATCCAGCTTCCTGCAACGTTATTTTCTGTTTCATAATCGTTGTAAGAAGGAATGTACACCTTCATTGTAACTTTATTTTGTGTGCTCAGGTCGAACTTATAACCATCGGCAACAAAAAACATGTTAGAATAGAAAGTGCCGGCTTGTTTTTGGTACAAGGCCACTTTTGATGAAGTATTAACTCCTACAGGTGCAGGGTTTGAATAAGAATAACTGGTTAAATCGCCCATTTCCTGTCCATCAAACACAACATCAAAACTTTCATCTTCAAAGTCTTCCGACAATGGTTCAGCCTTCAACGGCAATTCTGGTTTTTGAGGTTCAACATTTAGTTCTTCGGGAACTAAACGGTAAAACCATCCATTACCCACTTCAACAGTACTTGCAGCCTTTAAATACATTTCATCATCTGAGATGGACAAGATTTTGTAGGTCGACGTTCCTGCATAATGTCCCAGAAAAGCCCCATTACTTAAGGTAAGGGTTGAATCGGAAGTATTAAGCGTAAAATTATAGCTATCGGCCGGAGTATACTCCACGTCAAAATCACCTGCAGGTGGGACTGTAGCATTGGTATATCCTTCGGCAGCAAGTGCGTCAACACCAGCTTGGTTGGTATATACTTCACCATTGTTTTCCCAAATAAACTCAACACCTACTTGCTTAAAAGTAAAAACGTTGTTGTAAAGTGAACATTCAAGTTTATCATTTGGAGCGGCATTCCACCAGTCAGCTGAATTTGATCCTACAGGGCCAACACCAAAATGTCCGGCATGATATTGGTCAAACACCCATGTTTTTCCTTCGAGCGCATCAACACCACCAGTTAGTTGAGTATATAACGGATGATCGAGCAATGCCATATCATTTTCTGCAACATCCAATGTTTTGGTAAGTGTTGCAGAACCACCGCTTGTTGCCAGTGTTAATGTAATGTCATACGATCCTTTTAATGGATACTGTGCTTCAACTACCTGTCCTTTTGCAGTTGAACCATTACCAAAGTCCCAAACGGCCACTCCTGGCATATCAGAAGTATTCGTAAAAGTGATGATGTTATCTGATTCAGCAGTGGGTTCCATACTGAAGTTTAAGTCTTCAGCAGTAGGCGGGGTCCCCAGCTCATAATCATCAATTACTTGTGGTTCACAAGCTGTTACCAGTATTATTGCTAATACGGCAAACATTCCTGTTTTAAATATATTCTTCATAATAATTTCCTTTTTTAATGGTGACTACTAGTTATAA
>JASMTI010000169.1:0-27062 GCA_041694375.1 Bacteroidales bacterium
ATTCAAAAAATCAAAGCTGTTGGTTTTGAAAATGTTGAAATTGACAAAGAAGGGCTGGTTTCAGGAAAACTGAACCGTGCAATAAATAAAAATTAAAACCGCAAAGACGCGAAGGCGCTAAGAAAAAATAAAAAGACTTTGCGCCTCCGCGCCTTAGCGGTGAAAAACATACACGATGAAAATACTTTACTACGATTGCTTTGCCGGAATTAGCGGCGACATGAACCTTGGGGCAATGATTGACCTGGGGGTTGCCCCCGCTTACCTAAAAAACGAACTAAGCAAACTCAACATTGAAGGTTTCGAACTCAAAGTTGAGCCTGATATGCGCCGGGGCATTTCCGGTACCAAGGTTACGGTGGTAATTGACAATCCCGATAACGAAAAGCACCGTCACCTCCGGCATGTTGAAGAAATTGTAAACAACAGCACCTTACCCGAAAAGGTTAAAAGCACTTCGCTTGATATTTTCAGGCGTATAGCCGAAGCCGAAGCCAAGGTACACAACATCGACATACAAAAAGTGCATTTCCACGAAGTGGGTGCACTCGATTCCATTGCCGACATTGTTGGTGCAGCTATTTGCCTCGATTACCTGAAGGCTGACAAAGTACTATCGTCGCCCATCCAGCTTGGCGGTGGCACTGTAAAATGCGCACACGGGGTAATGCCTGTTCCCGCACCAGCCACGGCTATCATTGTTGAAAACATACCCGTGAAAACCGGCTTGGTACAACATGAGGCCACTACCCCAACCGGGGCTGCCATTCTTGCCGCTACTGTTGACGAGTTTACCGGGCAACTAAGCTACCCTATCGCGAAAACAGCTTATGGAATTGGGCAGCGCGATGTTTCAGAAGTGCCCAACATTTTGCGGCTTTACCTTTGCGAAACCAACGATACCCTTAGTGATGTAAGCATCGAAACCGAAACCATGCTCGAATGTAACATCGACGATATGAACGCCGAACATTTTGGCGATACACTTGAACGTTTATTGAGCGCCGGGGCTTCAGATGCCTGGTTCACACCCATTATCATGAAAAAATCGCGCCCTGCAACCAAACTTTCTGTCCTCTGCAAATCAAACCTGACGGGCAAAATGAAAGCGATAATATTTGAACACACCACATCACTGGGAATCAGGGAATATCCGGTTCAAAAAAGCATGTTGCGCCGCGAAGAAAAAACGGTGAAAACCAGCTACGGCGAAGTGCGGGTAAAAGAAAGCTTTTTTAACGGCAAACGCGTAAATGCCAAACCCGAATATACCGATTGCAAACAGTTGGCCGATAAAAACAACGTATCTTTAGCTATTATTGAAAACGAAGTGCGCAAACAACTTTAACAATTGTGATATGACGCTTGAAGAAATCCTGAAAAGATATAAAAACGGAGAAACAGAGCTTTCTGAAACACTCCAGCAGCTCTCGAACCGTGGAATTGACGAGATGGGCTTTGCCACCCTCGATACCGACCGCATGCACCGCACCGGTTTGCCCGAAGTTATTTATGCCTCGGGCAAAACAACCGAACAGGTTGCAAAAATAGCCCGGCGTTTATATGATGATGGCATCGATATACTGGCCACCCGTGTCAAGCCCGAAATGTACGATGCGGTAAAAAAGCTTGTTCCTGAAGCACGCTATAACAAGATGGCCAAAACCATTAATTACAAACATACCGAACCGGAGTTAAACAAAGGCTATATTGCCATTGTAGCTGCGGGCACAAGCGACATGCCCGTGGCCGAAGAAGCAGCCGAGACTGCCCGCTTCCTGAACAACGAGGTAAAAACCATTTACGATGTGGGCGTGGCCGGCATTCATCGCCTGTTTAACAAGCTCGATATTATTCGCGGAGCACGGGTCATTATTGTTGTGGCCGGAATGGAAGGTGCCCTGGCCAGTGTAGTTGGCGGACTGGTTGACAAACCGGTTATTGGCGTGCCCACAAGCATAGGCTATGGTGCCAACTTCGAAGGTCTTTCTGCATTGCTATCAATGCTCAACAGCTGTGCCAGCGGTATCTCGGTGGTCAATATCGATAACGGTTTTGGTGCAGCTTGCCAGGCTGCGTTGATAAACAGGATGTAGAAAAGGAATATAACGAAGAAAAGACAACTCATACAAAAACTTAGAACGTTTTGACCGAATTACAAGTGCTCCTTATTTCAGCAGTATCATTGGGTTTTGTACACACCCTGCTCGGCCCCGATCATTATTTGCCTTTTATTGTGTTGGGCAAAGCCCGCAAATGGTCGCAGGCAAAAACGCTTTGGATTACTTTTATCTCGGGCATCGGACATGTTGCAGGTTCGGTAATCCTTGGCATTATAGGCATTGCCATGGGAGTAGGTGTTGGTAAACTCGAACAAATTGAAGCCAATCGTGGCTCAATTGTGGGCTGGATGCTTATCGTATTCGGACTGGGCTACACTGTTTATGGCGGTTACAAATTTATCAAACATGGCGGTCATTATCATTTGCCCAATTTTATTTTACCCCGAAGGTTGAAAAACTTGAAACAATTACCAACGAGTGATGAGAATGCATCGGACCAGGGAAAACTCACCCCGTGGATCCTCTTCCTGATTTTTGTTTTCGGCCCTTGTGAAGTTTTAATACCATTGCTCATATACCCTGCAGCACAGCACAATATAATGGGTATTGCACTGGTGAGCCTGATTTTTGGCGCAGCTACAATTTCAACCATGCTTATTACAGTTTATCTGGGTTATAAAGGCTTTTCGTTTATAAATTTCAAAAAACATGAAAAACATATGCACCTGTTAGCCGGGGCAATTATACTTTTTGCCGGGGTTGGAATGCAATTTTTGGGTTGGTAAAAACGAAAAAAGCCGCATCACCAACGGCAATACGGCTTTTCTATTTTCTATAGTTTTATCAACATTAAATTACTGCTGCTCCAATCATGTAAGCGGCTGCCAATGCAATAATCGCATACAACTCGGGGAATACAGCAAGAATCAGTGTTTTACCAGCCACGTCGTGACCAGAACCAATAGCTGCAATACCATTAGCACAAACTTGTCCCTGACGATATGATGAGAACAAACCAACAACGCCAACAGCCAAACCTGAACCAAATACAGCCCCTGCTTCAAGCCATGAAATATCAGTTGCTAAAAGTCCAAAAAAGTTACTCATCAAAAAGTAACCTGCAAAACCATAGAGGCCCTGGCTACCAGGCAATGCTGTTAGCAGAAGGTAAGAACCAAATCCGTCGGGGTTCTTTTTCATTGCTCCAACTGAAGCACTACCGGCAATAGAGCATCCAAAAGCACTACCTGTTCCGGCCAATCCTACCATTAATCCAATTCCGATGTAAGCTAATACAATAGGTTCCATGTTGTTTCTGTTTTAATATTATTAATCTATTTATTTTCTGTTTGTTTATTGGCAAACGGCACATAAGGTTTGCCCCCTCCGGTAAAACCGGCATTTTTATAAAATTCTACAAATGTTAATCGTATCGGGTGTACAAATGCACCCAGCCCTGCCATAAAAATGGTCATACCATGACCAATCAGCAAAATGATGATCATAACTAATGGCCCAAAAATGATATTGTCAGGTTTCAGGCTCATGGCAAGCTCATTAAACACAAATCCGAGAATTGCACTTGAAACACCAAGGGCAAAAAGACGGATATATGACAACAAGTCGCCAATTAACCCGGTAATCATCTGGTAAACATCCCACAATCCATTAAGAAAATTCATTATTATATTTCTTTTGGGATTATTAATTAACAGGATAAATATACCCGATGCGATGAGTACCCCATTTTGTATATATCCGGCCAGCGGGGCAGCAAGTGCGTCAAACTCTTTCAGCGCATATACGGCGCCTGAGCCAATAATTAGTAACAACCACCCGATTGTAGAAAATGCGTATTTCACCCCACGTAACCTCGAAATGTTAATAATTTTTAGCACCATGCCAAACAAAATCTGAATAGCACCAAGAATTAACGACAGGTTAAACATCTTATCGGTGTCAATCATGTATTGCTTCCAGTTTTCGAGCCAGGCTATTTCGGAATTAATTAAGTCGATTCCGAAGAAAGTACCTGTGAGGATACCAAAAATAACAGTGGCAAGCCCCAACCAACTGGCAAGTGTCATAATACTTTTCAATTTTGGTTGTTTCTTTCTCATGAATAATGCTACAGCCAATATTATCAGGCCATAGCCGGCATCGCCCAGTGAAAAACCAAAGAACATCATGTAAAACGGGGCAAAGAAAGGCACCAGGTCAAGTTCGCGATAATTTGGCAGCTCATACAAGCTTCCTATGGTCTCGAACACACGGGAAAACTTATCATTTTTCAACAAAACTGGTACCTTGTCGTCTTCGGCTGGTTCCGTATCAACGTACAAAATCTTGTTTTCTTCAAGATAACTATTCAATGCTTTCACCTTGGGTTTTGGCACCCAGCCCTCAATTATTTTTACCAGGTCCTCAACACCATCCTCGGTCTGGTGCACAGCCCTTTGTTCATCAAGTTTGTCTTTAACCTCGTAACTGTAACTTTTAAGCATCCCCCTGCAATACTTGGCAATCAGGTTAAGTTCGTGTTCCAGCTTTTCATCTTCTTTACGTATTTCGTTTTGTTCTGACCGAATTTTCTTCAAAGAATTCATCGGAAGCTGCACTTCATCAACACCAGGCCATTCCAGCGGTTCTTCGTTATCATTTTCATCAATTAAAATGAAATATTTAAAACCGCCAAATTCGTTTATAGCCTCAATATAGTGTTCTTTTTCCCATTCGGGATTATAATTTTTAGTACGGCAAATTAAAAACCGGAACTTTAATCCTTTGTCACCAAGTTGATCAATTATCTCAGGCGAGAAGTCACCCCACGGCTCAAGCTGTTGGGCTTCTTTTTCGAGGTTGCTGATTTTATGGTGGTTCTTTTCGAGTTCCTGCTCCAGTTCATCAATTCTGTCAAGAACTTCTTTTCCATCATCTAACGCAGGTTGGGAACCGCGAACATGGTGATGGTCCTCGCGTCGAACCTTCATCCGCTGAATCGTGCGCAAAATATCTTTATATGCACGCAGCTGATCCTGAATTTCAGGGGTTGGTTCATGCTTCTTTACCTCGATGTGCAGAACGCCCAAATCTTTCAAATCTTTAAGAAAAGAAAGATAATCGGCATGGTACACCAAGAAAGAATATTTCATCATGGGTACAATCATAATTCCACCTCCTGTTGTTGACGGGTTTTAACAATTTTCTGTGCCGACTTCGAGAGGTTCTCTTCGTCTTCAAGAAAGCGCTTAATTTTGCGCATCGCATCTTCGAAACCCGGAATCTGAACTTTCTCGTAAAGGTTAACCTTTTGGGTTGTTTTTTTACGGGCATGTTCCAACAATTCCATTTTCCGGATCCATATTTCCTGTTCTATCCCCAATTGTGCCAGGGTTGTAAGTATATCAATTCCATCGGGAAACCATACCGGGTTTGTAAACGGATTATAAGGAGCCACATCAAAAATGATATCGTCGAGCACAGGGGTCAGCACCCCGGCTATTTTTTTGACCGACAACTTTACATCTTCAATTTTCACTAAAGAAGCATCAAACTCACACCAGAGTTTCATCATTTCATCATACTTCTTAAGTTCTCTCTCAAGTTCCTTCCCGGTTTCGGCAGCTTTATCCTTGGCACGTTTCACTTCGCTACGCAATGCCGACTCTTTGTTTTTAAGTGTTGGCAATGCCTTTTCGCGAACCTTGAGTTGTTTACCAAGATTCTGAAGCGAAGTTTTATTATATTGAAATTTTATGGCCATGTGTTAAGCTTCTACTTTTTCCAGTATTTATCTACAAATTCTTTCTTAATACGCACTTCGGCTTTCGTAAAGTATTTCATGAATAAATCCCAGGCAATATCGAGCATTGTATCTGTATCTAAATTCACATCAATAGCCAACAATTGCTCGGAATATTCTTTTGCGAAATCAAGTGTGCGCTCATCATAGGCGGTTAAGTCGAAACCGTTTTCAAGCTTGGTGCGTGCATTTGCTGCATCGGCATACAAACGTACAGCGGCGTTCATCACTTGTGGGTGGTCGGCACGGGTTTGTTCCCCAATAACCAATTGCTTCAATCGCGACAATGAACGGAACGGGTCAACAATTACTTTACCAATATCAGTATCACGGCGCAGGAACAACTGTCCCTCGGTAATGTACCCTGTATTATCAGGAATAGCGTGAGTAATATCGCCACCCGATAAAGTTGTAACGGCTACAATGGTAATTGAACCGCCAGACGGGAATTGCACCGCTTTCTCATATATTCTGGCCAGGTCGGAATACAGCGACCCCGGCATACTATCTTTTGAAGGTATCTGGTCCATACGGTTTGACACGATACTCAATGCATCGGCAAAAAGTGCCATATCAGTAAGCAACACCAGCACATTCTGGTTGTGGTCAACGGCAAAATATTCGGCAGCTGTTAGTGCCATGTCGGGCACCAGCAAACGTTCAACGGGCGGGTTATCGGTCGTGTTCACAAAACTCACGATACGGTCGAGTGCACCTGCATTTTCAAATACATTTTTAAAATACAGGTAATCGTCGTTGGTTAGGCCCATTCCACCAAGAATAATTTTATCGGCTTTGGCGCGAAGTGCCACACTTGCCATTACCTGGTTATAAGGTTGGTCGGGGTCGGCAAAAAATGGAATTTTCTGACCACTTACCAAGCTATTGTTCAGGTCGATACCTGCAATACCCGTTGCAATAAACTGCGATGGCTGCATGCGCCGCACAGGGTTTACCGAAGGGCTCCCCGTATCTCGAATTTCACCCTCAACTTCGGGCCCTCCGTCAATAGGGTCGCCATAGGCGTTAAAAAACCGCCCCCCAAGTTCTTCGCTAACTCTTAGCTGTGGTGGCCGCCCCATAAAGGTAACTTCAGCATTGGTAGGAATCCCCTCGGTACCGGCAAAAACCTGTAAGGTAACCTGATTGCCCATAAGTTTCACCACCTGGGCCCTGCGCCCGTGTACCAATGCCATCTCATCGTAACCAACATCGGCCGCTTTAAGCGTAACCGTGGCTTTGGTGATATTGGTTAATTTAGTATATATTTTTTGAAATGCCTGACTTTCCATCATTCAATTTTTTTATTGGTAAAACAATTACTTCATCTTCGTTTTTAGTAATTCCTGAAGATCAGACTCGTGTTTTTTAAATTCATCCGACTCAAATTCGGAGTAGTTCATTTGTTTATAAAGGTTGATGATTTCTTTAAAGAAAGTACTCACCTCTTCAAACTCCTTGAATTCGAATTCCGAATCTGTTACATCCAACACACTTAACAACATGTATTTCTGACGTTCAAGCGATGTTGTTGCATCAATTTTATCGAAAGCATCCTGCTGGAGTATAACAAAGTCAATCAATTCTGATTTCCAGAAACGGTCATGGAAAGCAATGGGAACACCATCGTCACCCAATATATTGATTTGTTCCATGGCTTCTTTACCCCTCAGAAGAATATCGCGTGCTTTAATCACATTATCGAGCCAGTCGTCACCGAGGTTTTCGGCCAGGTTTTTTTGCACCTCAGGATATTCAAGGTATTTTGAGTAACTATCAATCGGGTCGATTGCCGGGTAACGCTTACTGTCGGCACGGTCCTGCGATAAACCGTAGAAACACCGGGCAGCTTTTCGTGTACTTTCGGTTACCGGTTCTTTAAGGTTACCACCGGCCGGTGAAACTGTACCAATAAAGGAAATTGAGCCGGTTGCATCTTTCTCGTTCAGGTAAACAAAACCTGCCCGTGAATAAAAGTTTGAAATAACAGCCGATAAGTCCATCGGGTAAGCATCGGGGCCTGGAAGTTCTTCCAGACGGTTCGACATTTCACGCAGTGCTTGTGCCCAGCGGGAAGTAGAGTCGGCCATCAGCAATACTTTCAGTCCCATTGAGCGGTAATATTCGCCAAGTGTCATGGCCGTGTAAACCGAAGCCTCACGGGCCGCCACCGGCATATTCGATGTGTTGGCAATAATGGTGGTACGCTCAATCAGTTTACGGCCGGTACGTGGGTCTTCCAGTTCAGGAAATTCGGTAAAAACCTCCACTACCTCGTTGGCACGTTCACCACAGGCTGCAATAATAACCACATCGGCTTCGGCCTGTTTGGATATCGCGTGCTGCAATACAGTTTTTCCGGTACCAAACGCCCCGGGGATAAAGCCGGTCCCACCTTCGGTAATTGGGTTAAGCGTGTCGATACAACGCACGCCTGTTTCCAATAATTTAAACGGTCGGGGTTTATTTTTATATGCCTTAATTGGCACCTTCACCGGCCATTTCTGAACCATCGTCAATGGGGTTTCGTTACCCTCTTCATCTTCAACAACTGCTATTTCTTCGTCAACAGTATATTCGCCTTTTTCAGCTACCGATTTAACAGTATAGCGGCCTTCCATTTTGAAAGGCACCATTATTTTATGCGGGATGCTGTTTTCCTGAACCTCGCCCAGCCAGCTACCAGCAGTTACACTGTCGCCTTTTTTCGCAATGGGCTCAAAATTCCACTTTTGTTCACGGTTAAGCGGGTCAGTGTATTCGCCACGGGTTAAGAAAACACCCTCCATTTTATCGAGGTCGTTCTGCAAACCATCATAGTTCCGTGATAAAATACCGGGACCGAGTGTTACCTCAAGCATGTGCGTTTCAAATTCAACTTTAGCACCAATGCGCACACCCCTTGTGCTTTCGAAAACCTGGATATAGGCATTGACACCCTCAATCTTAATAACCTCGGCCATCAGCCTTTCTTTTTCGAGCACAATAAAACCTATTTCGTTTTGTGCCACCGGACCATCTACTTCAACAATGACCAGGTTTGAAACAATCCCGGCAACTTTGCCTGTAGTTTTATTATTTTTTTCCATATGCTAATGTAAATTCTTCTGGAAATTGAAATTCAGACTGTAAGTCTTCCAGTAATTGGTTAAACATTTCACGACCTTTTTCTTTATCAAGTTTCAACCACCTTTCAACCATAAATAGTTTAAGGGTGAACACGAGAACTTTCTCGATTGAAAAGTAATTAAAGAAGGTCATTTCATCTAAAAATTGCCATTTATGCTGGTCGAATTTTAGTTCACGTTCTAAAAGGTTATCGCTTTCAAAAACCTGTATCAATTTTTCGATATCATCAATTTCGTTACCAAGGCCAAAATCACGCGAACGCCTTTTTTTCAAGTTGGAGGTAACCTCGTTGTCCCCTATCATTTTGTCTTCAATATCGAAATTATATTTGCGGGCATTGAGTGCAGTTGTTAAGTTACCGATATTGAGACTGTAGCCGGCAAAATTCTGCATAAATTCATTCGGTAAGTTTTGCAGATAGGTATAATAACGTTCGTTAAGCATTTTCTCGGCTTCAAAGAAACTTTCAACACATTCGTTTTCGCCATGGATGCATTCTAAAAAATTGGCAAAGTAAGCGGGTGTTTCTTCAATATCGGCTATTTCGTAATTTTTTTTATCCTTGAATTTTTCCATGCGTTCAAGCGGGTAATTGCCCCTTTTGTCAAATTCTTTACTGGTGTTGAAAAACAAATTCAGCAAATTATAATGATCAAAGGGCATATAAAGAAGCTCAACCAGGCCGTAATCTGACGAAGTGACTTCTTCTTTAAGCATATCCCGCAGTTCGATTGAAGAAAAAGTTACTTTTTTGTCCTCGAGTAGGATATCGGGTAAGCCTGCAACTAATGCATAATAGTTTAGTCCCATTATTCTTCCTCTTTAAACAGTAATTCGTTTGTTTTAGGGCGTAAGTATGATTGTAAGAAATTTGAAAAGTCCTCATCGGTAAAGCTTATTTGGTAGCTGCCATCGGATGGGCCAACTTTAAAACCAGATTTTAAACCGTTGGAATATTCAATTTCGAGACCCTTGTTCAACTCATCAGCCAACTGGTTTTTAAAGAATTTTTCCATCTCTTTCTGGTCTTTATCCGACAATACAACTTTAATATCCATATTGTCTTTTTCAGCCCAACCTTTAACTACCTTTTCGATTAAAGATTTCAGGAAATCGGTATTTGTAAAAAGCTCTTTCACCCCGGGTTGAATGGCTTTCATTGTTACTTGAGATGCCAGATTTTGTTTGAGTGCCGAAATTGACTGATTTACGGTCATTTTCAATTCCGAATCAACATGCTGTTTAAGTTTTTCAGCTTCGTCTTTCGCATCTTTTTCAATTTTTTCAGCATTCTTTTTCGCTTCTTTTTCAATTTCTGAGGCTTTTTCTTTTGCTTCTTTAATAATTGAATCAGCTTCTTTACGGGCTTTCTCAACGCCTTCGTTATAAAGCTTATCCGTTAATTCCTGAACTTTTGTTTGCATATCTTATTTTTTTAAATCCAATACAACTTGTTATAAAATTGAACAAAAACTGAAAAACTTTTCAGCACACGAATAATTTATGAAAAATTAGAACTTCGAAAAGTTTCCACGCTAAATATAAAATATTGAGGGGAAATAACAAAGTTTAAAATAATTATTCGGATGGAGGTTAACGCTAAAAAAACACAAATTAATCAATACATCTGAAAATGAGAACTAAGACAAAGACAAATATTTATCATAAGACGAATAATTCATCGAAGTTTATGAATGCGTACAAATAATTATTGGCTTATCAGCTGCTCAATTTCTGATATTTTTTGTTTGGCTGTTTCATCATCGGGGTTTAAACTTAATGCTTTGCGGTAGAAAAAACGTGCAACAGCATAATTATTAGCCTCGAAAGCCTGTGCAGCTTTCTGCATAGCCTCATCGTATTCGCGGTTAGCCATACGGTTAGCAGTGGTTTCGGCCAGCTGGTCAGCTACACGTAAGCGGTCATTCACATATTCATCATCAGGCTTTATTTCCAGGGCTTTGTTGTAATAAAACCTTGCTACACTAAAATCGCCTGTATCGAATGCTTCATCAGCTTTTTCCACCATTTCAGCGAAACGCTTTTCATTGACACTGCCGCCCATAATAATCTTTTCAACTTCATTAATTTTTTTCTGGGCTTCATTATCGTCAGGGATTAGCGCCAATGCCCGCCTGAAATAAAAACGTGCCAGCCCCCACTCTTTTGTTTCAACAAATGAATTACCCAATGTCATAGCTTCCTGATAAGCTGCCTGACGTTCATCTTCAGAAAAATCTTCAAGGTTAGAAAAATCAATACGCTCAAGTGCCGATTCATCAGCTTCGCGCTGTGCTTGTTCCCTGAGGATAGCATCGATTTTTTGAATTTGATTTTGAGGATATTCCTGTCCCGGAATAATCGCTAAAGCTTCAACATAAAGTGTCCGGGCCGATTGATAAGACTCCTGGTTAAAAGCTTGATCGGCCAATGCAACGGTACGGTTGTAATCATTTTGAATTTGCTCTTGTTGTCGCTGTTTGTTTTCTTCACGGGACAGGATACCTCGTATTTTCGTGATTTGTGTTTTTGGATATGCTTCGTTGGGATACACAGACAATGCATTTTGATAATTTTCAATTGCCTGATTATATTCTTCATCTTCAAAAAAATCATCAGCAATCTCAATATATTTATTGTATTGTGCCTTTTCCTGCGACTGTGCTTCACTCATATTTAAAATACGGTCAATTTCTGCCATTTTCTCAAGGGCATATTTCTCATCGGGTATCAAATTATGTGCTGAAGCATATACCGGGCGTGCATCGCTGAATTCTTCGTTCTGGAACTTATTATCAGCCTGCCGTATCAAGCGGTTGTATTCTTCGCCTTTAAGTTGCAAATCGGCCAATATTTCGCGAATTGTACGAATTTGTTTTTTTGGATAAAGCTCATAGTTTTTAATACTTAATGCCAATTCGTAATATTCAATTGCATCGCGGTATAACCGCTGCTCAAATAAGCGGTCGGCTTCTTCTACGGCATCGGCGTAAGCACGGTTACGCGCATCCCTCAACCGCTCCTGCTCCTGTGCCTCACGATCCCGTGCAAGCTTTTCTATTAATTCTTCATTGTTAAAAATGCTGTCAATTTTTTCAATCATTAATAATGCATAGCTGTTCTCATCAATTTGGGTTGCCGCATTGGCATAAAGCTGGCGGGCTTCGGCAAAATTTTCATTTTTAATTTCTTCGTTTGCTTTTTCAATTAACTGGGCATATTTGTTTTCGCGGGCTGCATATACTTTGCTATCATGCTCCACTTCTTCAATGGCCAAACGGTGCATATTCTCGAGCAGTTGATTAACCTCAGCAAGTTTTTTTTGGATTTCTTCATTATCCGGTTTAACCGACAAAGCTTTTTGGTAGGCAACCTTGGCCATTGTGTACTCGCGTTCGCCGGCTTTAATATCGCCATAGCTCAGGTACCGCAAAAAATTATCTTCATCGGGTACCCCAAAGCGTTTTCTTAGTTGCTGGCCAACCTGCAATTGGTACGATTTATTGATTTGATTCCGCGGATATTCCCTGCCCTGAAAAATTAAAAGCGCATCGCGGTATTTTAGTATGGCAGCATCGTAATCCCCCTGCCTGAACATACGGTCGGCACTTTCAATCAGTGCTTCATATTTGTTTTGCTTCGATTGTGCCCGTCGTTCCTCATACTTTTTGCTTTGATCCTTCACATCGGCAAGGATGTTTCTTATTTCTTCGCTGTAATCAGAAGCTTCACGAAGAATTTCAGCATCAAAACTATCGATTTTCGGATTATATGAAACACGCGCCTTGGGCGTTTCCATTTTACTTACTCCCGGCACTTTCTGATACAAAAGAACAGTCATTTGATAGGGAGGGAAATCACATTCTCCATCGCATGTCCCCGGAGGCACATGTGTGTCAACCTCAATTGTTTTTGAATAATATCCCTCTTTGTGATAGATAAAATCGTAAGTATGGCCTATACTTACAGGCAAACGAAAGCTACCGGTCCGGTTTACGGTAACATCCTTCCATTTTATCCCGTCGCGGATAATTTGTATTGAAGCTCCTTCAACCACACCTTTATCTACTTTTACTCTACCGGTAATGTAAAAACTCCCTCTATTACTCTGAGCATAAACAAATACCGTTAAAAAAAAGCAAAAAATCATGCAAATTTTTAATCGGGCCATTATAAGCTTTTAACCAGTTTGCTTAGGTGCATAAATTTATAATTATACCCGTCAAAATGCAACCAAAATCGAAAAAAGGTTTTACGATGTCAAAATTATTACTCAACTTTATGCTTTATTAAACGTTTGTAGAATAAAAAAACATAATAATTATGACACGAATAGCAATTCATTTAGCAAACGGTTTTGAAGAGATTGAAGCCATCGCCCCTACGGATATATGGCGCAGGGCTGGTTTTCATGTAGAACTAATATCCATCACAAACGACTTGCAAGTTTCAGGCAGTCACAATATTAAAGTGTTAGCCGATAAAACATTTGAACAAGCTGACTACACAAATTTTGATATGATTTATCTTCCGGGGGGAGTAACAGGGGCTAACAACCTTGACAAGCACGAAGGGTTGGAAAAACAACTCAAATTATTTTCAGAAAGCAATAAAGTAATTGGGGCTATTTGTGCTGCTCCATTGGTTTTAGGACATAAAAATTTACTAAAGGGGAAAAAAGCAACCTGTTTTCCAGGTTTTGAAGGTGAATTAACGGAAGCTCAAGTAACCGGCGCCCAGGTTGAAACGGATGGAAAAATAATTACAGGGATAGGTGCCGGTGCGGCCATGGATTATGCTTTTGCCGTTGTAGCCTATTTTAAGGGACAAAAAACAGCTGATGAATTAGCTGCAAAAATGAAAGTTCAAAAAGCTTAAAATTAACTGACAAATGCCATCGTTGATTTTTGAAAATTATACCATTTTTGGCAAAAAAATATTTTATGGCAAAAGACAAAAAGGCAAAAGAGGCCAAAAACACAACCGGAAGTACCGGTTTTCTGGGTTGGATTGAACGTGTAGGGAACAAATTACCACATCCTTTTTGGATGTTTGTATGGATTATCGGGATTGTAATTGTTGTTAGTGCCATCACATCGCTTTTTGGTGTACAGGCCACCGACCCTGCTACCGGAACTTTAATAAAAGCCCATAATCTTTTATCGGGCGATGGCCTCAGGCGTTTTGTGCAAGAAATGGTCACCAATTTTGCCCATTTTGCACCACTGGGCCTTGTACTGGTTATGCTAATGGGTGTGTCGGTAGCCGAAAAAAGTGGCTTACTGGCTGTTGTTATGCGAAACCTGGCCTTTTCGGTGCCCAAAAAAATAGTTTTACCGGTAATCTTTATCATAGGTGCTTGCGGTAACATCGGTTCTGATGCAGGTGTTGTAATCGTCCCACCCATTGCAGCCCTAATTTTTATGCAAATGGGGCTTCACCCCATTGCTGGCCTTGTAGCCGGTTATGCGGGTGCAACTGCAGGTTTTACGGCCAACTTGGTTATTGCCGGCACCGATGTACTATTGGCCGGAATAAGTACCGAGGTAACTTCAAAAATCGCAGGTGCTGCCGAGGTTAGCGCAACCTCCAACTGGTATTTCATGATTATCTCAACATTTCTGCTTGGCATTGCCGGTGCTTTTGTGGTCACACGCTACACCATACCCCGTACCAATGCTTTTGCCTCTGGCGATTTCGATACAACTTCAGCTCCTAAAGACCATTCACTAACTACAGATGAGAAAAAAGGGCTTAAACACGCAGGCTGGGCTGCTATTGCTTATATTGTTGTTATACTGGCACTCACAGCCCCCCCGGGTGCACCTTTGCGAAACCAGGTAACAGGTGGCATTGTCCCTTCTCCTTTCCTGCGCGGACTGGTGCCTATTTTGTTTTTCCTATTTGCCATACCGGGTTATTTTTACGGAAAGGCTACCGGTTCAATCAAAAAAGCCGATGATGTAATAAAGTTTATGGGCGACGGGATGAAAGACCTTTCTGGTTATATTGTGCTCATGCTCGTTGTAGCACAATTCATAAATTTATTTAGTTGGAGTAACCTTGATAAAATTTTAGCCATAAACGGGGCTCATTTCCTTGAATCATCGGGGCTAACAGGACCGTTAATGTTTACGTTGTTTATCATCCTGGTTGCTTTTATTAATATTTTTATTGGTAGCGGCTCGGCAAAATGGGCCATGTTTGCACCTGTATTTATCCCAATGCTTTATCAGTTAGGATATAGCCCGGCATTTGTACAATTAATGTACCGTGTGGGCGACTCAATAACAAATGCAATTAGCCCTTTATATGTATATTTTCCACTTCTTTTGGGATGGATACGGCAATATGACAAAAAAATAGGAATTGGCACGGTAATGTCGCTTCTTATTCCTTACGGGGTCGTACTGTTTATCATGTGGATAATACTACTGTTTATATGGTTCTGGCTAAAACTGCCAATTGGCGTTGGCGAAGGGATTTTTATTTAAATAACATCAACTCAATTTATTTTCAGCTTAATTTGCATGGGTATTATGCAATTAAGTTTTGTCAAGCAATAGAAAACCATGGAATACAATTGCATTCCATGGTTTTCTATTGTATTCTTATATCAAACTCACATCAAAAATAATAATTCAATGAAATTATAGTGTAAGTAGGCCTCAAACAAACCAAAATATCATCGGTAACCTCGGCATCATAATAATCACCGGTATCATAATTATATCTCTGTACTTCATTGGTTTCGTTTAATGTACCCCGAAAAGAACGGAGTCCAAATTCACCACCTACACTAAAGTTTTCATCAATAAAATATTCAGATCCAAAGCCTAAACTGCCACCCCAAACATTAACTGCACCAAGTATTTCATTTAAATATTCATTCTCTTCGCCATTATAAACATCCTTAGCATTAACCAATGGTTTAAAAAAACGAATTGAGCCGTAGGCTTTCAATTTATTTCTGTGTAAAAAGAAGTATTTTAACCCAATCGCAGGTATGTAAACATTAGCTTTAAAACTTTCATTATTTGCATAAGTTTCAGCATCTTTAAATTCAGTTTTATATTCAACAACAGTCTCTTTAAATTCAGCATTAACATTTAGATATTGCAACCCGATAAAAGGCACAAACCGATCATTGATTTTGTAACCAAAATTCGCCCCGTTTAACTCAAAACGGTCGCCGGTTGACACACTAAAAGTAAACTGACTGTAAACATTGGCCGATACGAAGATACATATCAGTACCATAAAAAAAGTTTTCGTGTTCATTGTTTAAGATTTTATGGGATTAAAACTTTAAAGATATAATTTTTATGATTTTTAACAATTTAAAGTAAAAAATTTATTTCAACTTGCGTATTAAGCGAAATCCCAAATAAGGGTTCATATCATATTGTGCGAGATAATTCCGGTTAGCAACCCGGCAATACGTAGCATCACTGCTCCAGCTACCGCCGCGGTTCACCCTGGCATCGCCACCGGCAAGGCACATCGGGTCGGTACTATCGCCATTACGGGCATAAAAATCGCGTTGGTATTTGTCGTAACACCACTCCCATACATTCCCACTCATGTCGTACAAACCCAGTTCATTGGGCTTCCTAAGGCCAACTTTCCACACTCCGCCCCGCGAGTTATCAACAAACCAGCCTAAGGCCCCCATATAATTACCGCCGGCATATAAATATTCATATTCAGTTTCACTTTTTTGCCAGTTGGTGTAATACCTGCGGGCATATTTCCCGCCCCTTGCAGCATATTCCCATTCAGCTTCACTGGGCAAACGCCCACCTGTCATTTTGCAAAACATCTGTGCCCCTATCCACGAAACATTAACTACCGGGTAATCCTCCCAGCCTTTATCGGCTATAAATTCTCCGGTGAAATGGTTTCGTGTTATATGGGTAAGCGGATGATATAAATCGATAACTTTTATACCATTAACACGGCCCAGGCTATCGCATTCCATATCATTTAGGAAATAACAAAAAAGCTTATTGGTGACTTCATGCTTGCTCAACAAAAAACCTGATACACGAAGCCTGGTTGCCGGACGCTCATCTTCATCGTAGTAATTACTCCCTATCTTGAAAGTACCACCGGCCACACGGACCATATCAACAAAAACATCAACATCTTCGGGATAAAACCTTCGAAAAGTAACCTCATGTTCCCAAAGTATGGTGTCGGTGCGGGTAAGTGTATCGGTCAATTCATCGCACATAACATCAAAAGCCATTTGTGGTATAATTTTCGACGAATCAAAAACCTCAACAAAAACGGTATCAAGCAATAATTTCAAGGTCGAATCGACAAAAACAGTCTCCATATTATCAAAATACGGTATTGAATCATTTATCTTCCATGGTGCCAATTTCAATTGGTCGGCCAAAATGGTATCGGCCATAAACAAATCGCGTGTGGTATCGGTTAAAATCTCTCCGGCAGAATAGAATTGTTTCCATTCATCTGTTAACGGGTTAAAACCTATAGTGTCAATTGAATGATGGATACCGGCAGCACCTGCTGAATTTGGTGTTAAAAGTGTATCACTTTGAATTGATTTCAATACAGAATCGGGGAGCACCGGAAATAATTCATCTACAAAATCACGTGAATACAAATATTCTTTGGCTACTAAAAAAGTATCATAAGTAGGTGGTTTAGCATTAATCAGGTCAACCGGCACCATTAATTCGGCATAATCGAAATAAAACTCATCGGGAAGCATAATGGTATCGCTAAAAAAATATTTGGTATCACGCAAGTTCGAACGCACCAGCACCGTGCTGTCCAATGCCCCTGGCCTGGGCACCGACACATCTAAAAATTGTTTTCCGGTTTGGTCGAACACCGGATTGTAATAATTGGCAACTGTTTGCTCTTGTTGTTTACAGCCAAATAGTATCAACAGGAAAAAAAAACAAATTACAAGACGAAACTTCATCATATTTCAAATATTTATACCATCCAAGATTTAACATCTTAATTATTGCACTACAGACCCCACGTTTCATTTTCAACAAAGATATTATTTGATGAACTTTTTTATCTTTGAAACGCAAAAAAAGAAGCAAAAAATGGAAAAATTACCACAGATTGAAGGGAAAAGCATTGTTGAAGCACTAAAACAATTGTGCGGTGAATATCCGGGGAAGGTGGTTTTCACAACCAGCTTTGGATACGAGGACCAGGTTGTTACCGATATTATTTGCCGCAACAACCTGCCTGTCGAAATTGTCACACTCGACACAGGCCGTTTATTTGAAGAAACCTATAAAGTTTTTAACCGAACCATCGAAAAATATAAAATCAATATAAAAACTTACCATCCATCGGGAAAAGCTGTGGGAGAACTTCTTGAAGAAAAAGGCCCTTTTAGTTTCTATGAATCGGTTGAAAACCGTAAAGAATGTTGCTACATCCGTAAAGTAGAGCCCCTTAAAAAAGCATTAAAAGGAAATAAAATATGGATTACAGGGTTACGGTCAGAACAAAGTGAAACCCGCCAGAAGCTGGCACCCATTGAATGGAACAATGGTTTTGAAATCATAAAATACAACCCTTTGCACGACTGGAACCTCAACCAGGTCAAACAACATATTAAAGAACATAGCGTACCCTACAACGTGTTGCACGACCGTGGTTTTGTAAGTATTGGCTGCGCACCATGCACACGTGCCATACAGCCAGGTGATGATTTTCGTGCCGGCCGTTGGTGGTGGGAAAACAACTCGAAAAAAGAATGCGGGTTACACACGCAAGGAAAATAAAACATCATGCTACCTAATTTAACAACACTTAAGCACACCAGCAGCAACCAGTTTTTCCTGCTCGCAGGTCCATGCGTAATCGAGGGTGAGAAAATGGCAATGGATATTGCCGAAGAAATTGTATCGATTACCAACAAGCTACAAATCCCATTTGTATTTAAAGGCTCGTACCGCAAGGCCAACCGTTCGCGCATCGATTCTTTCACGGGAATTGGCGACGAAAAAGCCTTGAAAATACTACAAAAAGCAGGGGCTGAATTTAACATTCCGGTAGTTACCGATATCCATACCGCCGATGAGGCTAAAATGGCTGCTGAATATGTTGACATACTGCAAATTCCTGCTTTTCTATGCCGTCAAACCGATTTACTTGAGGCTGCCGCAAAAACCGGCAAAGTGGTCAACATTAAAAAAGGCCAGTTTTTATCGCCCGAAGCCATGCAATATGCAGTAAACAAGGTTCGCGACAATAAAAACCAGAATGTAATGATTACCGAACGCGGGACAACATTTGGCTATCAGGATTTAATAGTTGACTATCGTGGTATTCCTGAGATGCAAAAAAATAAATGTCCGGTTATTGTCGATGTAACCCACTCGTTACAACAGCCCAACCAAACAGCCGGCGTTACCGGTGGACGCCCCGATTTAATTGAGACCATTGCACGCGCCGGTATTGCAGTGGGTGCCGACGGGCTCTTTATCGAAACCCACCCCAATCCTGCAAGGGCAAAATCGGATGGTGCGAACATGCTTAAGCTCAATTTACTTGAACAATTACTCAACAGGCTATCTTTTATTAGAAAAGCCATTAACAATTTTGAATAAATATTTATCTAAAAACACATCATATGTTCAGAACAGAAGTCGTACAATCTAAAAACCTACGAAAAAGCCTCATTTTTAAAATTTACAATGCCATATCAATCATCTTATTGGTGTTTATTATTGCATTGGTTACAAAGATGTTTCCCGAAGACGGAGCATTTGGCAAATTCATCAACGAAAACTATACATCAGTTATACAGCCTGTTGTTATGGGAATTGCATTCTTTTTGATTATCGTTTCAATTTATACCCGTAATGCATCAAAAAACCCTAAAAGGCTAGGTTCTCTTGAGCTCGACACAAACGAAGCCCGCTTTTTGGTTGACGATGAAGTACAAGAAACCATACAGCTCAGTAATGTTGAACATATCGAATTTGAGTTTTTCTCGTTCAGGATGAGGGGAAACCCAATGGGATGCATGAACTACCTCACATTTTTCACCAACGGCGACAGTAAAAATTACGAAATTGTTATTGCCAATACCATGGTTAAAGCTGAACTTGGGGATATTCTAAGGGAAATCAATAAAACGACGCCTGTAAAAGTGAAATACGCCTACTTCTTAAAGAAAATATTTGGCGACCGCGATTTTAAATTTGAAGACAAGTAGTAATAAAACAACGATTGACTTTACTTAGCCTGAACATACCATTTACAGAACCCATTGTAATTATATCATTGATATTGCTGATATTACTGATTGGTCCTGTTTTCTTCGAGCGCATCCGCATACCATCGATTGTAGGGCTATTGCTGAGTGGTGCCATAATTGGCCCCCATGGTTTCAACCTGCTAACACCCGATATGGAATTCAGCGTATTGTCAACCATGGGCTTAATGTACCTGATGTTTCTTGCCGGGCTTGAAATTGATTTAATCGATTTCATCGAAAACAAAAAGAAAAGCATCGTTATAGGCCTGCTTTCATTTTTTATTCCTTTTATAACAGGGTTTGTGGTGAGTTTTTACTTGCTGGGCTATGGCATTGCCGGAAGCTGGCTCATTGGCGCCATGTTGTCGTCGCACACCCTAATTTCCTACCCTTTGCTCGGGCGGCTGGGCATCGTCAATAAATCAATTGTCACCATCGTTGTCGGGGCCACTATCATTGCCGATATCCTGGCACTGATTTCAATGGAACTGATTACCAAATTTACGACCAATGGCATTGGGATTGACAACGTTCTTTTGCTGGCTTTACATTTTGCCCTTTTCTTTTTTGTTGTTTTGTTGGTAATACCCAAGTTATCGAGGGCCTTTTTAAGTTTATATCAGGGCGAACTTGGAATCCAGTATATTTTTGTACTTACCATGCTTTTTTTGTCGGGAACGGTAGCCCATTTACTCGATATTGAACCCATATTGGGGGCATTCTTTGCCGGACTGGTACTCAACCGGCAGATAATTAACAAGTCGCCATTATATAAACGGACCGAATTTATCGGCAACAATCTTTTTATACCATTCTTCCTGATTTCGATTGGCATGCAGGCCAATTTTAACCTGTACATCGACAAGCCGGGAGAAATTACTTTTCTTTTGATAGTGTTAGCCACTGCTTTTGCCAGTAAATACCTTGCAGCCATCATTTCAAAACTGGCTTTCAAAACATCATATGCCGAAACCAACCTGTTGTTTGGTTTGAGTACATCAAGGGCTGCTTCGGCCATTGCAATTATTCTTATTGGGTTGAACCTGGGACTGGTGAGCGATTCAGTACTCAACAACACTGTAATCCTTATTTTGGTTACCAGCATTACAAGTTCGTATATTACACAACGCTCGGGTAAAAAGCTGCTCATTAGCGAAAACGATACCACATCGCGGAAAAAGAAAAGAGAACAAAAGCTTCTTGTACCGGTTGCCAACCCGGCCAACATGGAAAACCTGCTCGACTTTGCAACTTTGATAAAAGAAGATGAAGACGGGCTGCCCATTTACCCCCTTAGTGTTTTCACCAACCGTCAAAAAGTACGTGAGCAAATTGATGAAAAACAAAAGGAAATTGTCAGGGTTATCGATTCAATGCAATCGGACGTACTGTTTGAGACCAATACACGCATCGACAGCAATGTAACCAACGGTATCATCAGGGCTGCCGAAGAAATTGTTGCTTCAGGTATCATTCTGGGTTGGAACGACAAACATACCCCCTTGCACATTCTTTTTGGCAATGTGTTAAATAACTTGCTGGCAAAAACACAGCGCATGTTGGTGGTATTAAAAACACCTTCCACATTCAGGGAGATAAAAAAAATCACCCTTTTTTGTAATGAAAATGCGCATTACGAACCCGGCTTTAGCCTTTGGCTTGACTCGGTACTGAACTTTGCAAAAAACCTTCAACTGAAAATTACGGTTAATTGTCCGTCAGAAATCACCCAGGAAGCCATCCGTAATTACCTTGAAAAAAATAAAGCCTTAAAATATATCGAAGCACAAAACAAAAAAGTAAAGCCATACAAACAAACAAAAGACAATAAAAGCACACCTTCTGAATTATTCATTTTTGTAAGTTCACGCCGGAAAACAGTATCGTATAGCCGACAGTTTGAACACAGCATGAACAACAGCATAACCCGCTTCAAACGCAATAACATTATCATTATTTACCCCGAACAATAAATTATATTTTGCTTTTATGCGGTCTTGTTTTGAATTTTTTGAATGTCTTGTCGGTTGTTGAATATATAAACTAAGTTTATTCTCGTTCCTGAAATTTCGTAAAATATAGTAGACTGTTTACTTAAAACTGCTTTTCTTAGTCTTGGGTTATAGTCTGATTTTGGAAATAATTTCGGGTTATTGGTTAACAGGTCAAGTTGTTTACTTAGCTGCTTTTTGAATTTATCAATTTCTCGTTGTGTCCATTGACTTTGCAAATAATCTAATATTGACTCAAGGTTATTGACTGCTTCATCTGACCAGTATAATTTATAATCATAAGCCATATTTATTCGCTATTTCTGAGTGTGGTGTTACTTTACCTAAACTAATATCTTTCAGCCCCCTTTCAATACCCTTTTTTTGTTCATTTGTTAAATCAAACCACCAATCTTGATTGTCTTTTCGTGATTCCTTAACAATTTTTAGAAATTCGAGGGTTTCATCATCATTGAGCTTTGTTAGCCACTCTATCAATTCAAGTTTTATTGCATCGTGTCCCATATCATTTTGTTTTTCTCAAAATTACAAAAAAAATATAGCACCGAGGTTTCTTTTCATGCCTTTAGTATGCCGATTAACGTTATGCAGTTGTTCATTTTGTCAAGTTAATCGTTATTGTACATATTTGTTTTTTCTAATTCCTCATGAGTCAGACCATATGGAAATTCTGCAAAACCATCTAAGTAACAAACACTTTTTTTCAGTCCCTTTTGTCAGGCTTTTATATTATATTTGTTCATCACCAAACCCTTTTCGATATGAAAATTAAAAGAATAATTCTCATTGCAGTTGTAGCCATTCTGCTGGGCGGATATTTCTATTTAAGCCCGCTATTGCCTATTATCACTGGCTATGCCGCTAAAAACCTTTCGTCGGGTGTATTTGTGGCCAACCGCACACAGGAATCGATGGAAAATAACGACCTAAATTTTTCATTCATTAAACATACTTCAAACAAAATCAATGCTGAAGAAAAGATAGTGAAAAGCCGTTTTTTATGGCATTCTTCGTCTACAACATACATCGAAGGGTTTGGTAATGTACTCATCAACGATTATTCCGAAAATGAGATTCAGGACCGCCCCTATCAAATTGTTTCTTCAAAACCAGAAAACCCCGATACCATTGACTGGCCCATGGGTGATGTTATTGCCGACACCATTCCTTCGGACATTAACATAGAGCAACTTAACTTTGCCATGGAACAAGCGTTTGCCGACACAATACCGTACAAAGGCACTTTTGCGGTAATGGTAACCTACAAAGGCCAACCCGTGGTCGAAAAATATGCTGAGGGTTTCAGCCCCGAAAACCTTTTTCTGAGCTGGTCGATGGCCAAAAGCTTCACCAATGCCCTTACCGGAATCTTGGTCAAAGAAGGGAAAATCGACATAAACCAACCGGCTGACATCGAAGCCTGGCAAAACGACGGGCGCCGCAATATCACCATCAACAACCTGATGCACATGAACAGCGGGCTTGAATGGAACGAAGATTACGGCAACAGCTCCGATGTGAACAACATGCTACACAAAGAGGGCGACATGGCAAGGTTTACTTACTCGAAACCGCTGGAGTTTACCCCCGATTCGGTTTTCGAATACTCATCGGGGGCAACCAACATTGTTTGTTACCTGCTGCGTAAAGCAATTGACAACGATGCTGAATACTTTGCATTTCCCCGCGAAGCCCTATTCAACAAAATTGGCATGCGCAGTGCCGTTTTTGAAGTAGATGCATCGGGTACTTTCGTAGGTTCGTCGTACCTGTACGCCACCATGCGCGATTACACCCGTTTTGGCTTACTTTACCTGAACAACGGAAGCTGGATGGGCAAGCAAATTTTACCCAAAGGATGGGTAGATTATACCACTACCACAGCCAATGGTTCCGAAGGCGAATACGGTGCGTTTTTCTGGCTCAACAAAGCCGGCACCGACTACCCCGATGTACCACACGACATGTATTGCTGCCGTGGGCACGACGGACAATTTATTTATATCATCCCGTCGAAAGAACTGGTTATCGTACGCACGGGATTCTCAAAAAAGGGCGAATTTGACCAAAATGGTTTTATAGCCGGGATCATTGATGCCATTGAGTAAAAATAGATCGTTAGATTCAAGACGTGAGACAATAGACATTTTTATAACACACTAATGGTTACTTTATAGAATTACCAATAGTATGATAAAGGATTTATCTAATCACGAATTTAAAAATTCGTGCATTCGTGGCATCATTAAATGTTTCTATTTAAACATTATGATTGATTAAATGCATTTTTAATAATATTTATCTAAATTACAAACCCAAATATTTTAGCCACTAATTCACGAATAATAATGTCTGATATCATTTACAAAACTGAAAGCTACAAGATTATTGGAATATGTATGGAAGTTCACAATAATCTTGGCCCAGGATTTCTGGAAATTGTATATAAAGACGCTTTGGAATACGAGTTTCGTTTAGCTGGTATTCCATTTGAAAGAGAAAAAGAATATGCTGTAAAATACAAGGAAACAATATTGCCACACAAATTTTATGCTGATTTTATCGTATATGATAAAATAATTCTCGAAGTGAAAGCTGTTTCTGAAATCTACGACAAATCAATTGCTCAGGCTATTAATTATTTAAGTGCTTCAGGCTGCAAACTTTCATTGATTGCCAATTTTGGAGAGCTAAGCCTTAATTATAAACGAATAATAAAATAAACACAAATATATTCCGATTACAATCGGAAAATAATTCGTGCATTCGTGGCATCATTAAATATATAGTGAGATATCATTTTTGATTAGTATCCGGTAAAAATTTTTAATCAATGACACCATTTCTTTATTATATTTAAGCCACCAATTCACAAATACTAATTAATTAAGAATAACAATGAAACGAGCATAAAATTTTAGCATCTATTTTACACAGAAGGATAGCTTGTCCCGAGCATCGGGAACTAAATGCGAGTTCCATGAGTTACCTTTGAAAATAATAAATTTAGACGAATGAAAATTATTTGCATAGGCCGAAATTACGTTAAACACATCGAAGAGTTGAACAGTGAGCGCCCCAATGAACCGGTGATTTTTTTAAAGCCCGACTCATCTATTTTGCGAAAGAACCGTCCGTTTTTCATTCCCGATTTTTCTAACGACTTGCACCACGAAGTGGAGTTGGTACTAAAAATCGACAAAGTTGGGAAAAGCATATCCCGGAAATTTGCCAACCGCTACTACAGTTCGGTTGGGCTGGGGATTGACTTTACAGCCCGCGACCTGCAAAACAAATTAAAAGATAAGGGCCTGCCCTGGGAAAAATCGAAAGCATTTGACTTTTCGGCAGCCATTAGTAACGATTTCATACCCCTGGAAGAACTTAATGTCAAAAACATTCGTTTCAGTCTCGACATAAACGGCGAAACCCGGCAAACCGGCGATTCAAGTCACATGATTTTCCAGTTTGATGAGCTTATTGAACATATTTCGAAGTTTTTCACCCTGAAAACCGGCGATTTAATATACACGGGGACCCCGGCAGGTGTAGGCCCGGTAAAAATTAACGACCGCCTGCAAGGGTACATTGAAGACCGCAAAATGTTCGACTTTCTTATAAAATAAATGCTATTCAAACACTTACAATGCTTTAGAGAAGCATGGATAAAACTCCGGGGAAATTATAAAACAAAAAAGGCAGCCATTTTTTAAAAAGAGCTTTGGCAGAAAGAAGAATTGCGTTATATTTGCAGCGCTGTTAAGGCAAGTACACGGGTGTAGCTCAGTTGGTAGAGCACTGGTCTCCAAAACCAGGTGTCGGGAGTTCGAGCCTCTCCTCCCGTGCAAAATTAAAACCTCGCTGATTGAAAAATTGGCGGGGTTTTTGATTTGTGTGGACATTATAAATTTTTGTTCCCTACTTAAACCCAATACCAACCCCTAAGCCAAACCAGCCCATCATAAAACCGCTTTTTCTGATCATCAAAGGATTCCAGTTTACCTGAAACATAACGCCTGTTTTCTTTGGCTGAAACCGATATCCGATAGTCATAAAACCTCCTACTATTCCAAACCCCTCGGCTTGTATAAATTCATCATTAGTCAATTCACCATCGGCGCTTACAGTTGCATATACTGGTAACAAACCAATCCCCGAAACAAAGGAACTTCTTTTTTTTCCAATCAGGTGATTGAACTCCAAGGGAAATGTAACAATACCCAAACTTGCATTCGTATTATCGGCATAACCACTTGCCGATAATCCTCCGATACCTGCCCTGAAGCCAATACCATCCATTTTTCCTTTTTTCAACCGCATATCATAATTAACCCCACCCAAAATATGGCTGCCCAAAAACTCTGCATAGATGTTTTTATGGTACGAGTTAAATGTTTGTTCTTCATCCTGACAATATGCTGAAGTTAAAATCAATAATAATAAGCAAGTAACGATAAATGATGGTTTCATATTTTTGTGTTTTAGTTAATGTTTAGGGATCGGTAGTAAATACTATAGATATAAAGTCTCCATATAAATCCATCCCGGGAACCTAGTTAAGATAATAACGTAACAAACATAACAATTTTCGATCAATGTTTAACATTAAGCATAATAAAAATATCAAAAACCGTTTAGTACATGACAAAAATATAAATTTCTGAAAATGAGGAAAATAAGTTGAAAAAAGTTTGGTTAAGACGTTGATATTCAGTATCTTAGAAGAATAAAACCACTCATTTTTCTAATGGAGAATATCAACGTCGAGAGTAAAAGTAGGGAATTCATTT
>JASMTI010000170.1:0-5110 GCA_041694375.1 Bacteroidales bacterium
TTAATGGTCCTGTTGTGCTTGCGGGGATCCTGGGGGATGTGCCTGATGAAAATGCATCAGATCCTTTATATGTCCCAGTGTTGAAAACAAAAGATAAAAATCCGGAAAACTGGCTTGATACTGAAGATGGAGCGTTTAATTCTTTTATAACAAACGGGGTAGGTTTCCCGCGAGATGTTAAGTTAAAACCTTTCTATCGGACGCATGACAAGCATTATACCATTTTTTGGGATACATACAGTGAAAGGGAATGGGAACAAGAGCAGCAGAAATATGAAGCTGAACTCAAGCGCAAAAAAGAGCTGGAACGTAAAACCATTGATTTGTTCAGGATTGGGGAGATGCAGCCCGAGCGCGACCATAATTTTGAAGATGAAAAATCATGGGTTGATGAATATAAATCGAAGAAGTTTCGTGAGGCTGATCGTGGAGGCTGGTTTTCTTTCGATATGGATGTTGTTAACGATGAGCCGGTAGCGCTGGTTTGTGAATATTGGGGTGGTTATTCCGGATCGAAATCATTTGACATCTTAATTAATGGAAGATTATTGGAATCTGAAAATATTTCAGATAAAGCACCAGGTAAATTTATCGATATTCAATATGATATTCCTATTGATATGATTCAAATGAAAGAAAAAATAAAAGTAAAATTTGTCCCCCATAAAGGGCATCGTGCAGGACCGGTGTTTACAGTGCGTACGATCAGAAAATACTAAGATGGATTAGTAGAGTAGTGGTAAGATGCTTTTGTTTACAAGGGTATCTTACCAATTTACACGGATAAAATAAAAAAAAATACTTGAAGATGAAAAAGAAGCTTATTATTCTTTATTTTATGTTGTTATTTCATAGCTCATATCTTTTTGCCGGGGGAATATTCACCGAATCTGGTAATAATAACCCCTTGCTGCCTGGATACTTTGCCGATCCAACCATAAAAATATTTGATAATACTTATTACATTTATGCTACAACTGATGGTGTAAAACTAGCTTCTGGTCAACCTACTGTTTGGATTAGCAAAGATTTTAAAAATTGGTATAATCAAGAACTTGATATTGAGTTGCCTGAAGGGCTTACAAATTGTTGGGCACCCGATGTTGTGAAAGGCCACGATGGTCGTTTTTACTACTATATGGGTAATTGTCAATTAGGATGCAATATTTATGGCTATGTGTCTGATAATCCTGTTGGCCCATGGAAACCGATTAACGGAGGAAAACCGGTTATCCCGGTTGGTACAGGAAAGGAAAGATTACCTGCACTCGACGCACAGTTTTTGATGGATGACAATGGCTCACTATTTTCATATTTTGGAACATGGTGTACATCTTTTGATGGAGTTGGATGGGCAAAAATTAATACAGATGATATGTCAACTATTGAAGAAGATGGTTACATTCCAATAAAACAATTACCGGAGGCTTTTGAAGCTGCTTACCCCATTAAAATGAATGATAAGTACATACTAATGTATTCGGCGGGCGATTGCCGGTTAAGTAGTTATGCGGTGCATTATGCATTTTCTGATACCCCAACTGGTCCGTTTGTATATGGAGAAAATAATCCCATATTGAAAAGCAATTCAGACTTTACAATTGACGGACCCGGACATCACTCAATTATGGAAAAGGATAGTAGCTATTATATCCTTTATCACAGGCACGATAATCCGCATAGTAGTGGAGGTGAATTTCGACAGGTATGTGCTGATAAAATTGTATTTTCAAATGACAGCACAATTGAAAAGGTAACACCAACACATTCAGGAATCGAACTTGCTAAAGCGAAGTATGATAATATAGCATTTGGTGCAAAAATAACAGCTTCATCATATTACCACTTAATTTCACAAGGCACACGCTATACCAATTCTGATATTGACTATAAGTATTTACCAGAATATGCTGCCGATGATAATAATGGAACTATGTGGAAAGCTGCAGATAGCCGAATGCCACAATCGTTGGTAATTGACCTTAAGAAAGTGCAGATTGTTAAACGTATAATGACACAATTTGAGTATTCAACTTATTATTATCAGTATAAAATTGAAGTTTCTAAAGATAATAACGATTGGTCGCTTTTTGCTGACCGAACATCCAATCGTGTTGCCGGATCTCCAATGATTGATGACGGCAATGTTAAATGTCGGTACATGAAAATTACGATAACAGGTACTGAAAAACCAGGAATGTATGCAGCCATATGGAACATAAAGGCGTTTGATGAAATTTTTTCTGTTCCTTTTATTGATAATGAAGAAGTGGCTGATGGTCCGTTTGTTGGAGATGATAAGCAAATGCTTGTAGATTTTACAGCGCAGAATCTGCCGGTAGGTGATATAAAATATAATATTACAAACAACGGAAGGCTAGGCGGCGAATTTGAGGCAAAAGGAAAGCTTGAGGTGGCAAGAAAGGAAAACGTTAAAGCTATTAATTTTAATGGTGATGGTTTTATTCAATTAAGTAAAAATGCTCCTTCGGACCTTAATTGGAACTCCCCGTTCACGGTTGTAGCAACAGTTTATGTGGACGTAATAACTGAGGGGGACTGTATTATGTCATGGAATTCTCGTGAAAATATGCTCCAGGCATCATATGCTGCCCTGATGTATGGGCATAGTAACTTTGGTGCAATGGCACATGGCAATGGTGCTGTTGATTTACCTTTCTCGAATATTCCCGAAGCTGGAAGATGGCATCATATTGCCGTTACTTTTGATGGTATGCAGGAACGTGTTTATGTAAACGGAAAGCTTGATACGCAAATGCCCCTGATGTTGTTTGTTGAAGCTGATAAGATATGTATTGGTGCTTCGGGTATGCCTTCTGAGAATTTTACAGGCTACATTGCGGAGGTACAGTTGTATAACTATGCATTATCAGCCGGGCAGGTAAGTGAAATATTAAAAAGTAGAGATAAAAATTAACTAATTTTAATTCAAGAAAACGATTGTTGAAATCCTTTTTCAGAAGGAAATAAATTAGCATAAAATGAAACGAGCATGGTTAGAGGCTTTTATCACACTCATCTATGACCAAAGCGAGTTACATGAGTTACCTTAATAAATAAACAATTTGAACGAATGAAAATATTTAAAAAATATAGCGTGTTCTTGTGGTCAATTGTTTCGTTTGTATTTGTCGGAACAGTAATGTCTGCACTTTTAACAGCCTGTAGCGACAAATCGGTTGATTTTAATGATGGTGGCTATCCTATAGAACCTGTACCTTTTACATCTGTTAAGCTTACCGATAATTTTTGGGCACCCAAAATCAGAACCAATCACGATGTTACCATTCCAATTGCTATAGAACAATCAGAAATAACGGGACGCATCAAAAACTTCGAAATTGCCGGTGGCCTCTGTGAAGGGGAGTTTTGCTCACAATATCCTTTCGACGACAGCGATGTATATAAAATTATCGAAGCCGCCAGTTTTTCACTTCAAAGCATTCCCGATAAAAAACTGGAAGCCAAACTCGACAGCTTAATCAAATTGATAGCAGTAGCGCAGGAAACCGATGGCTACATTTATACAAATCTTACGATAGCCCAAATGAATAACACGAACCCTCATCCGTGGGTTGGAGACGGACGTTGGGATAAAGTTGAGGACTTAAGCCATGAGTTGTATAATCTTGGTCATATGTTTGAAGCTGCAACGGCCCATTACCAGGCTACAGGCAAGCGCAACTTATTAGATATTGCCATAAAAGCGGCCGATTTTCTCGATCGTACTTTCGGCTGGGGAAAGGTTGAAAAATATCCCGGTCACCAGGTGGTTGAAATGGGGCTGGTGAAAATGTATCTTACAACCAACGAGAAACGTTATCTCGACCTGGCAAAGTTCTTTTTGGATATACGTGGTCCCGAAGGCCCCGAATATTGTCAGGCACATGCTAAAGTAGTTGACCAGACAGAGGCCGTAGGTCATGCCGTAAGGGCAACTTATATGTATGCTGCCATGGCCGATGTTGCAGCTTTGTATAACGACGAATCGTATATTCATGCAAGCCGGAAGATATGGGAAGACATGGTTTATCACAAAACATATGTTACTGGTGGCATTGGTGCTTCCGGTGGCAACGAAGGTTTCGATAAGCCCTACGAATTACCCAATATGGCGGCTTATTGCGAAACTTGTGCCTCTATTGGTGAAATATTCTGGAACTATCGAATGTTTCTTTACGACGGGGAGTCGAAATACATCGATGTACTTGAGAGAGCGCTTTACAATGCATTTCTTTCAGGGGTGTCGCTTGAAGGCGATCGCTTTTTCTACCCTAATGTACTTGAGTCGATTGGACAGCATAGTCGTAGCAAATGGTTCGGATGTGCCTGTTGTCCACCCAATCTGGCGCGTTTGTTGCCTTCATTGCCTGGTTACATCTATTCGAAAACACCCGATGCCATCCTGGTTAATTTATTTATGAACAATACCGCTAATATTGATTTTTATGGTAACAATATCGTGCTTGCACAAAACACAAATTTCCCATGGGATGGAAACATTGTACTGGCGTTGAATCCTGATGAAGATGAAAGGTTTGAATTACGCATTCGTATTCCGGGATGGGCACAAAACAAAGCCATGCCGGGCGAATTGTATTCTTTCACTGATGAGATTTCAGCTGATATCAACATACTAGTAAACAATAAAAAAGTAAAATACAAAACAAAAAACGGTTTTGCTGTAATCAAGCGCAAGTGGAGCAAAGGTGATAAAGTAAGCCTTCAATTCCCGATGAAGCCGCGAATTGTTATGGCTAGTGACAGCATTAAAGCCGATCGCGACAAGATGGCGATTCAACGAGGCCCTTTTATATATGCGGCCGAATGGCCTGATGTGGCTGACGGTAAAGTGCTTAACCTCATATTCGATCGCGACAAGCCTTTGTCGGTACAACAAGAACCCTATTTGCTGAATGGCGTTCGCACGGTGCATGCCAAGGCAAAATTGGTACATGCAACCCTCGATGGTGGATTCGAGTATGGTGAAGAACAAAATGTACGACTCATTCCATATTACGCGTGGAACAATCGAGGCCCCGGTGAAATGGCAGTATGGCTCCCATTTAACGAAAACAGTGTTAGGCCG
>JASMTI010000171.1:0-36123 GCA_041694375.1 Bacteroidales bacterium
TAAGCCTGGTACATTTGCCTCTATACAGTAAATAATAAGAAAGCCCAAGAAGGTGATTTGGGCGGAATGTTAGGCATGGCAGCTAAAGAAAAATTTTCAAATGTTGATGCCATGAGCTCCATCAGAAAAGGCGAGGAGTTAAGTGACAAAGAAAAGGCCGCAGCTTACAAATTTTTTGTACAGCATCTGGAAATGGTGCAGGGGATGGCTGATTAAAGTTGTACAAAGATTAATAATGGTTATGTTTTATATTGCAAGGGGCTAAATAAAATGCTCATTTTAATTAGCCCCTTGTTATATCTTGCTCATTATAGATCTCTGAAACTCCGCCAGATACTATAAATTTCATTACAACTGCCGGATTTAGATCAAGAACCCTAACCTGGTTTTTAGGAACAATAAATAATTCTCCCGAAAAATTATAGGAATGAGGGAAATATACAGCAACCTTTTCATTTTCACCGATTTTGTTTAAATCTTCTGAAGTGAGGAAACCCAATTTCTCTAAATTAGATATTGGATTCACTAAAACAATTACAGGTTTATTGAATTTTCTTTCTTTACCTACAAAAGCTGAAAAAAGATCATTCATTGCCGAATAAATAAGCTTCAATAATGGAGCTCTCTCAATCAAACGTTTAAAAAATATTTTAAATGGATGGGCAAGTATACTCTGGCCAATAATTCCAACCAATACAAGAAATAAGAAAATTACAACAAGTCCTAGTCCTGGAATGTCTATTTTCAGGAACCTTTCAAGAATACCATCCAGTAAATTATCTATGAAGTTGAACATTATATAGATGATGTACGCAGTAATTCCAAAGGGTGCAATGTATAACAACCCTTGCAGGAAATAATTCATTATTTTTTTCATGGTGTAAAGTTACTGAAAATAAGAGATTTCTATCTTCCGTTATGGGATAATCTGCTATCCTGTCAGCAAATGTATTAATCTGATGAGCGAGATGCCTGACTATGCCATCCGGGTGGCCTTTAAAAAATGAGGAATTTGGATATTATTTTTGAAGGGTTTTAACCATAGTTGAACCTTGCCCATTCTTAAAATTGATGAAAACTTTCCCCGATATATTTCAAGCCAACCGGTAAAGCTGAACGCCAATACGGCCAGTTGTGGTGTCCGTCGCGCATCCTGAACTCATGTTTGATGCCCATTTCAGTTAAGTGGATATGCAGGCGTGCGTTGTCAGTGGTGAGGAAATCGTCGTCACCACAATCAATGAAAATGCGAAGGTTGTTGTAGGCTTCTTTGCCTCTTGTTTTTGTTACATCAATGGGGTTGTTCAGGCGGTAGTGCTCTGTTAACCGCTTTTCACCTTCCAATCCGGGACCAAAAAGATTGGCATGTACACGTTTGTAGTCATGCTGGTCAACTGTTAGCATGCTTTGTTCCGAAAAAATGGCGGCACTAAATGCAGCACAGGCCGAAAACATATCGGGGTGCTTAAAAGCAATGTTCAGGGTTCCGAACCCTCCCATTGAAAGGCCGGCAATGCCCCGGTAACGTTTTTCACGTCGGATGCGGTACTGTTCTTCAATATAAGGAATGAACTCTTCCACAAAAAAATCTTCATATCGAACCGTATTGTCGTAATTGTTCATGTAAAATGAAGTACCGGCATCGGGCATTACCAGTATCATTGGTGGGATTTCGCGTTTGGCAATAGCTTCGTCGGCTATCATGTGCGCTTCCCCAAATTGCATCCAGCCCATATCATTATCGCCAAGTCCGTGTAATAAATATACCACAGGATATTTACGGTTTGATTTTTCGTAATCAAAAGGCAGGTAAACCGTGTATTTTACTTCTTTATTGAGAATTTCACTATCAATGACTAAGCTCTCGAGAACGGTACCACGTGTGTACTGGCCAAAAGAAATGATGGTCGAAAAAACTATTAAGCTTAAAGTTAAGCTAATCTGTTTAAGCATTTTTTTAGAATTCTTCATACGAATCATTTTTTATCTCATGTCTAAAATATCTAAAATCTTAAGATCTATTGACTCAAAAATAGCTTGTTTTTTGAAAACTTCTTAATTTAGTCGTACTAACTTTTAACTTTTTATAATGGAAAAGAAATTTACATTTGGAATTATAGGTGCTGGAATGATTGCCGAAAAGCACATACAGGGACTTCAGAAGACCGGCAGGGCAGAGATAAAATGGATTGCCCGGAAAGATGATTCAAGGCTTGTTGAAATACAAAAAAAATATGGTATTCCATACGGTACTACCAACTTCGAGGAAATGCTGAACGACGAAAATGTTGATGCCATTGTAATTACAAGTCCGCCGAGTTTGCATTACGAGCATTTTAAAAAATGTGTTGAAGCCGGGAAACATATTCTGCTTGAAAAACCGGCAGCCATCAAACGCGAACATATCGATGAGATGGTGAAAATATCCGAAGCACACCCCGAGTTGATCATTAGCGATTGCTCGGCTCGCCATGCGCGCCTTCAGCCAAAATTTAAAGTGGTAAAGGATATTATTGATTCAGGAAAACTTGGCGAAATTTATTTCATCCATCATAATGCTGTTGCCCGTCAATCGCGGCCGGGCATTGAATATCATCCAACAGCAAAATGGTTTCTGAACAAAGAAATTGCCGGGGGCGGTGTTTTATTTGATTGGGGAGTGTATGATTTATCTTTCCACCTGGGATTGTTAAACGACTGGCCAGAAGTGGAAAACGCTGAGCTTCTTTTTATGAAAAATGGCTTGGATAAAATTGATCCCGGAACTGATATTTTTGATGTGGAAGAACACTTTGCCGCACATTTAAAACTTAGCGGCGGCATCAGGTATTACTGGGAACGGGCTACCAATGCCAACATGGAGGCTGTTAATGAAACACGAATTTATGGTACTTGTGGTGGTATCAAACTATCGTTTTGCAGTTGGGATAGCCCAGATGTTGAATTTTTTGATGTGGAAGACGAAGGAAAAGGAAGTGCCCGCAAAGAAACCATCAATGTTGACATGGCCGATCATGACGATAACGATGCCTTGTCGGCCCATTTTGTAAGGGTTTTAAACGGTGAAGAAAAAGTTTTGATGCCTTTACGGTTGGCACGTAAACATTTAGATGTGATTTATCGTTTATACTCATAAAATTTTATGAGAAAGCTGGTTCAGAAACAAGTATTGCCCATTTCGCTAAATGATGCATGGGAATTTTTCGCTACGCCAAAAAACCTGAATGAGGTTACACCGGCTGATATGACTTTTGAGTTTACATCGGAATTGCCTGAGAAAATGTACGAAGGTATGTTTATTTCGTATCGTATCAGACCATTTTTAAACATTCCTTTAATATGGATTACAGAAATTACCCACATTAAAGAGAAGTCTTTTTTTATTGATGAACAGCGTGTTGGTCCCTATAAAATCTGGCATCACGAGCATCATTTTGAAGCGGTTGAAAAGGGCGTTTTAATGACTGATGTCTTGCATTATGACATTGGGATGTCGTTTCTGGGGTGGTTTGCAGGCGTGTTATTTGTCCATCATAAAGTGAAAAATATTTTTGAATTTCGGCATAAAGAATTGGAGCGTATTTTTGAGTAAGGGTATAGCATTGTTTTAAGAAAATGCACATTTGATTGTGCATTTTTATGGAATAAGTGCACAATTGGTTGTGCAAAAATGTATATTTGTGCAAAACCAGTATTATAAAATGAGAACACTTTATCAGAAATTTGAAACACTTTTAGAAAACACATCCATCGATTTTAAGCGATATTTATACAAGGATATTTCGTGGAATAATCGGATGATTGGGATTGTTGGTGCTCGTGGTGTTGGTAAAACAACCTTGATACTTCAATATATAAAAGAAAACTTAAATCATAAAAAAGCATTATATGTATCGGCAGACGACATGTATTTTGGTGAAAACCGACTGGTTGATTTGGCTGAATCTTTTTATAAAAATGCAGGAGAGTATTTGTTTATTGATGAAATTCATAAATATGCCGATTGGTCACGAGAGTTAAAAAATATATACGATTCGTTTCCAACATTGAAAATTGTATTTACAGGTTCATCTGTACTCGATATTTTAAAAGGTTCATCCGATTTAAGTCGTCGTGCAATCATATATAAACTACATGGACTATCATTCCGTGAATATTTAAAATTCTTTCACAATTACGAAATATCTGTTTTTTCATTGGAGCAGATAATAAACAACGAGGCGAAACTTGCAGGTATAGAACATCCTTTACCTTTGTATAACGATTATCTGAGACGGGGATATTATCCTTTTGGGGTTGAAAATGAGTTTAATATACGTTTGGGGCAAATTATTGTACAAACATTGGAAACGGATATTCCTCAATATGCAAATATAAATATAGGGACGAGCCGGAAGTTTAAACGATTGCTTTCCATTGTAGCTGAAAGTGTACCGTTTAAACCAAATTTTTCCAAAATAGCAGATATAATTAAAGTAAGCCGGAATTCATTGGATGATTATTTTTTGTATATGGAAAAAGCTGGTCTAATTGGACAGCTTCGTAACGAGACAAGCGGTATTCGTGGATTAGGTAAAGTTGATAAGGTGTATTTAGATAATCCAAATATTATTTTTAATTTGGTTGGAGAACAATCTAATGTTGGCAACATACGGGCGACTTTCTTTTTTAGCCAGATGCGTGTAAAAAATGATGTGATATCATCAAAAAAAGCCGACTTTGTTATTGGTGATTACACTTTTGAAGTTGGTGGAAAGAATAAGCAACAAGAGCAAATACAAAAAGACGGTAAATCTTATGTGGTGAAAGACGATATTGAACATGGATATCTTAATGTAATTCCACTTTGGTCTTTTGGATTGAATTATTAGAATTTCAGGGTAATGATGAAATCACAAGTATAATAGCACTACAATTGCAATTGATGCAATGCACACCATACTATTGATTCGTGTCGTTTTTATAATGTCGCGATGTGTGATTTCCCGCACATTTAAACCAATAAACGGTTTTTCTACCAGTTTTCCATGATACATATTAGGACCGCCAAACCGGCAGTTTAATATGCCGGCAAGTGCTGACTCGGGATAACCGGCATTCGGACTGCTGTGTTTTCTGCCATATTTAATAATGAATGTAAAACCGCGCCAGCTTAAGGTTATCAAATTCATTAAAATTGCGGTAATACGTGCCGGTACAAAGTTGGCAAAATCATCGAAACGGGCTGCGAACCGGCCAAATTTATGATATCGCTGGTTTTTGTAGCCAATCATCGAGTCGAGCGTGTTTACCATTTTGTAGCTTAGCATAAGGGGAAAACCGCCGATGGCATAGTATAAAAGCGGGGCTACAACCCCGTCGCTGAGGTTTTCGGCGAGGGTTTCAAGTACCGCTGTCCGTATCTGGTTTTTGTTGAGCTGGCGGGTCTCACGGCCTACAATAAACGATAGTTGTTCGCGTGCTGCTTCCAATCCTTCTTTTTGCAGGCGCCGCTCAACTTTCATGGCTTCGGTTATAAGGCTTCGGTTGGCCAATCCGTAAAAAACGAATAGGGTAGAAATAATATAGAAGGCTATCGGATATGGCATCAAAACTTGTTGTAGTGCAAAAAAGAATGCCCAGGTTATGGCTATCAAAAGAATGGAGCTTACCATTCCTTTCAGAATTCGATTTTTCCCGTGGTTAAACCATTTTTCGGTTTTCGATATGGCAAAACCGAATGCCCGTATGGGGTGGGGTAGCCAGCGGGGGTCGCCCAGCAGGCTGTCGAGCACAAAAGCGGCAAGAAGCGGGTAAATGATGTATTCGGTATCCATGGTATTTTAATGCTGTTTTAGTTTGAACCACGCTTTAAGGGCGGAAATGAGAGCCCGGTTATTTTGTTCGCTTTGCACCGAAAGCCTGAAATGTTGGTTAGTTAACCCTTTAAAGTTTGAAGCATCGCGGATGAGGATGCCGTAATTTTTAATTAAGAACGTTTTTAGCTCAGCGGCTGTTGAACTGTGTAGCTGTACCAAAAAAAAGTTGCACGATGTGGGAAAAACGGTCAATTCAGACAACTTGGCAAGTTCTATTTGGAATTGTGCAGATTGCTCTATAATGTTTTCGGTATCGGGTTTTAGTTGTTCGTAATTATTCATGATATAAGCCCCGGCTTCAATGGCCAGTGTGTTCATGTTCCATGGCTTCATGTTTTGTTTTATCCGTAGGATGTTTTGTTTAGCTGAAATAATGTAGCCGATCCGGAGCCCGGGAACTGAAAACGATTTGGTGAGCGAACGGACTACGATAAGGTTTGTATGCTTTTGGGTGAGGGGGATTGCGGTTTCAAAATCACGGCATAAATCGGCATAAGCCTCGTCAACAATAAACAGTGTTCTTGGGTAGAGCCGGCAAAATGTATCAATTTCATCAGCTGATGTTGTTCTGCCATCGGGATTGTTGGGGTTGCCCAGCCAAATGAGGTTATTGTTTTGCAGTGATACGTCTTCCAGATTGGTACTTTGTTCAATTTGATGTCCAAATTGGGTACATGCATCTTTGTATTCGCTGAATGATGGAGTGAGGATAAACGATTTTGCCTCGGCAAATGTTTGTGCTGTCAGGTAAAAAGCTTCGGTTGAGCCGTTGCAGGCCAGCAGGTTTTCTTTATCGATGTGGTGGTGTTTCGCAATGGCTTCTAAAAAAATATTGGCTTCGGGGTCGGGATAGTTATGAAGTGTATTCAGTTTTGTTTTCAAAAAACCAGCCAACTCTTCAGCCACTGCACCATTCGTTATGTTGGTGCTAAAATCGGCTGTGATGGTTCGATTGTAAGCGTATTGGTCGTTCCCGTGTCCGATTAACATTTTTTAGTTGTTTTGTCAATATTATCAATCTCCTCAATTTCCTCAAAATCTTTAAGAATAAATATTGAATTTGCTTTTACCTGCTTAGATTCTTCTTTAAGCTTTTTCTCGAGCATTTCTTTGGAACGTTTGTTTTTATTAGGTTTTTCGTTCATAAATACATTATTTAAGGTGCTTATAGATTGTTCTCAACTTACTATTTTCCCGTACATGCTCAGCCAGTTTATCAAACTGCTCTTCTTTAAATGTTTCGTAGTTAAATTCCGATTCCGTTTTATTCTGTGTTTTCAATAGTTCGTTAACAACAAGCTGATTATCGAAAATACCATGAATATAAGTACCCCAGGTTTTTTCGTTCAGGAAATATCCGTCTTTTCCTTTGTTTTGGATATGGCACAGGGGTGATTCTTGCTCAAAAGTTGTTTCCCCCATGTGGATTTCGTACCCTTTGCAAAGTTCGGGATTATCGCGAAAAGTGAAGGTGCACTGCTCGCTTGTTTTTTCGCCTTTCAGGGTTGTGTGGATGGGTAAAATTCCCAAACCTGGTATGCCGGCAATATCACTTTCAACACCTTCAGGGTCGTTTACCGAAATCCCCATCATTTGATAGCCGCCACAAACACCGTAAACTGCTTTTCCTGCTTTTTGTGAATTGACGATGGCTTTTGCCAGCCCCGTTTTGCGCAGGTGCATTAAATCAGAAATGGTGTTTTTTGAGCCGGGGATAATGACCACATCGGCTTTTTCAACTTCAGAAGGATTTGCCGTGTAAAACAGGTGTACACCCTGTTGTTGTTCAAGGTTGTTGAAATCGGTAAAGTTGCTCATGTGCTTTAGTAATACCACGGCAATGTTCACCATACTGCTTTGTGTGTGTTTTTGTTTAATGTCAATCACCACCGAGTCTTCGTCTTCGATATAGATGTCGCGAAAGTAGGGTATGACTGCTACAACCGGAATGCCGGTAATATCTTCGAGCATTTTGCGGCCATCTTCAAAAAGGCGGATGTCGCCCCTGAATTTGTTAATGATGATGCCTTTGACCAATTCGCGTTCGTCGGGTGGCAGAAGTTCTAAGGTGCCGTACACACTACCAAACACACCGCCCCGGTCAATGTCGGCAATGAGATATACATCAGCCTGTACTGCTTTGGCTACCCGCATGTTAACGATGTCGCGGTCGTGCAGGTTGAGTTCCGAAATACTGCCTGCACCTTCAATTACAATGGGGTTGTATTTTACTTCCAAACGCCGGTAAGCTTTCATGGCTTCGGCAAACAGGGTTTCGCGGTCGGTGTGGTTAAAATAGTCGAGTGCCGACTGGTTGCCAATGGGTTTGCCGTTTAGTACCACTTGCGATTTCATGTCGCCGGTTGGTTTCAGCAAAATTGGGTTCATATCGGCGCTGCATGGTATGCCGCAAGCTTCGGCCTGCACGGCTTGTGCCCTTCCCAGTTCAAGCCCTTCGGGCGAGGCATAGCTGTTGAGCGACATGTTTTGAGCCTTAAACGGGGCAGGCGTGTAACCATCCTGTTTAAAAATACGGCAAAAGGCCGCGTTGATAACCGACTTTCCCACATCGGAACCGGTGCCTACAAACATGATGGGTTTTAGCTCTTTAGTCATAAGTGAATTGGTCATTGGTCATTAGTGAAGGATTTGTTTTATTAGGTGTGAGATTTGTAAAAATGACGCTTAGTGATGCGGAATGAATTCCTTTGTTGTTGCATTTGTTTAGGCAGTCAAAGATATGGTTTTTGAAAATACTTACATAAAAATTCTGTAAAAGTCCGTGTTGATAACTGCTTTTATTTACTTTAGTTGTTTATAATAAGCTGTTTTGTGTTTTATGGTGACATGCCTTAATTATTTGGTAATTAATATATTAAAAGCATTCTATTGTCTCATGTCTAAATTCTAACAATCTATTGCTATTATGAACCCCCATTTTTCGTATTTTAGTCAAAATTAAAATTTTACTTAATACGAAATATCATGATTGATTATTCATCATTTACGAAGTTGTCATACGGCTTATACATTATCTCTACCGAGTACGATGGGGAGAAAGTAGGATATGCCGGAAATACAGGTTTTCAGGTTACAGCTGAGCCTGAAACGATTGCAGTGAGTTGTAATAAGGATAATTATACATCAGAATTTATCCGAAAGAGCAAGAAGTTTTCATTATCGGTGTTGCAAAAAGATTTGGATGTTGCCATGGTTGGCGATTTTGGGTTTAAATCGGGGCGCGATACCGATAAGTTTAAACATTACGATTACAAAATGGGTGAACTGGAAATCCCGATTGTTACCGAAAACTGTGTGGCAGCTTTTGAGTGTAAAGTTGTAAACGAGGTTGACTGCGGAACACATATTTTGTTCATAGGGGAGGTGGTTTCAGCTGAAAAGCTCAGTGATGAAGAACCACTGACTTATGCATATTACCACGAGCATTACAAAATGCGTTCGCCTAAAAATGCACCTACTTATATTCCGCCCGAGAAACTTGACGAAGAAAATAGCAAAGAAAGCCCCAAAAATAACGATGGGGAAAAGCCTGAAGAAATAGTTGAAGGTTCAGAGCAGGAAACGGATGCGCCATCGGACCATGTTTGCATAATTTGTGGCTATACATACGACCCCGAAATTGGTGAGCCTTCAATGGGGATACCGCCCGGTACACCCTTTGAGGATTTACCGGAAGACTTTACCTGTCCTATTTGTGGGGCATCAAAAGAGTATTTTAAAGAAGTGTGAGTCAGTATATTGTTTGATGTTAGACATGAGACATGTGAAAAATGAAAGATACAAGGTCGTGTTAAATGTTAGTCATCAATTGTTTGAAAATTTGAGATGAAATGTTATAGAAATTAAAAAAGCTACAACTATCATGAAATGTTGGTTGTAGCTTTTTCTTGTTTTATTCTAGAATAGTTTTTCGTATTAGGGTGTTTTTGCCTGTAATAATTTCAACATAGTAAATACCTGGTTTTGCTTCGATGTTGATATTGGCAAACGAGCTGTTTTTGACTTTTTTGTGCTCAACAACACTTCCATTTGTATTAAAGATTCTTATTTCGGCTGTTTCTTCAACCTGCCCAAAATGAATTTTAAATTGCCCTTGAGAAGGGTTGGGGCTGACAATAATTTCTGAAAGTCTTTGCTCATCAACTGATGTCCGAATAACATTTACACATTCCGATGTGTCGGTGCAATGTTCGGTAAAAACGATAACAGCATAATCGCCATTTTTAGTTGCGATAAATTCTTGTTCGGTTGCACCTTCAATTGGCTCGTCGGTTTTACAATTTATCCATTGATATTCAGCTTCATTTTGCAACGATTGTAAAAGGGTGTCGTTTACAATATTAATTTCAATATTGATGTTTTCAATGGTGAGGTGGGTCGTTATAATACTGTCGGCACCGGCATTGTTCATTAGCGTGTCGGTATAAGTGCCACTCTGGTCATATACGTTACCTTTTGGTGATAGGTAATCGCCACAGGCTATAACTGTTTTTTCGAAGTATGTGTCGAGATTAGGAACAAAACTCCAAAGTTCGCGTCCTTCTGTCCCATTGGTTGCTGCAAAGTACACTTTATCATCGAGCAATGTGAAGCCTTCGGGGTTTGAGTTACCTCTGCCCACAAAAATATCAGCCATCATTTGCGGGGCATCATTTCCGTTATAGCTCCACAGTTCGGTTCCATGCTCACCATCATGGGCTGAAAAATATAGGGTTTGATTGATAACTTTAAAATTCGAGGGTCCCGAACTCACTTCCCCCGGGTTTAAATCGGCAATTTGTTGTGGTGGGTTCTCACCATCGTACGACCATAATTCAATACCTGTTGAATCGGTGTAAGCTGAAAGAATAAGCTTATTGTTGAAAACAACCATTTCGTGCGGAACAATATCTTCCCAGTTTTCATCAGTGGCTTTTAAGTTGATTGGGTCATCCTCGCCGTTGTATTCCCATAGCGAAGTCCCAATAATTTCGACATATGCACTGAAGTATAACTTATTGTTAAAAACAGTTGCTAACTTTGGGGTGGAGCTGTATTCGCCCTTTCGGCAATCGAATACAAGTTGTACGTTTTCATCATGGTCCATGCTCCACAATTCTTTACCGTATGTGCTGTCCTCAGCTGAAAAATAGAGCTTATCGTTAAAAACAATCAGGTTTTCGGGCGATGATGATTTATTGCCATTGTAAATGTCGGCAACTATTTGCGTTTCCTTATTGCCATCGTATCTCCAGAGCTCAACCCCTGCGGTATCGTTTTCGGCGGAGAAATAAATATTGGAGTTAAATTCAGTAAAATGCTCTGGATAACCCCATAATCCGCCTTCGTATATGTCGGCTACCATCGATGGTGGGTTTATGCCATCATACTCAAGTAATTCAAATCCATAGTTATCAATCTTTCCAGAGAATATTAATTTGTCGTTGAATACAATTTTATCTAAAAGATTACTCCAATTTATGTCTTCAGAGTGTTTAATTTTCACAGGGAAGCCTGCTCCGTTGTATTTCCATAGCTGATAGTCAATTAATGTGTCGAAGGCTGAAAAATATAATTCATTGTTGAAGATAAATGGATTGTTCAGGTTTGAACTATTATCCCCTTTTCTTAAATCATATTCTTTTTTGCTGTTGCTGCCCAGGTCGAATACCTGCATTTCGATGCCATGCCCGTTGTTCGCCCTGTAAATAAGCTGATTGTTAAAAATAATCAGTTCGTTTGTCATGTAGTTGTAATTTGGGACTTTTACAATCTCCTCAGCCGATGTTCCATTTTCATATTTCCATATTGATACATTATGTTCAGGGTCTGAGCCGAAAAAATACAGTGCATTCCCGTTATAATGATATGCTTCGGGGGCATTACTAATATTATAGTTGAAGAATATATCATTTAAGACATTTGTTACCGGCGACCCGTCGTACATGAATATATCACCATTGAAACTGTAAAAAAGTTTGTCAAAAGCAAAGGCAAAAGGTATTATTGAACCTTTAGGGGTGTTAATTTTTTCTGGTGGGTTTTCACCATCGTATTGCCAAAGTGTATTATCCCAGCCTGTACTGGGGGCAACTTCGATGTACAGTTTGTCATTGCTTGTAATTAACGAGTGGGGCGTGTCATCATCATCAAGGTCGATTTTTTCGGGGTTGTTGCTCCCATCAAACTCGTATAATGCCATATTGCCCATCATGTAATTCCCAGCCTCAGCCATAAAAAAAACTTTTCCGGCGGAGCTTAAAGGTGTCCCTTGTACTGAATAGAAACTACTGTCAACATTCTCTGGTGTATGTGCCGGTATGCTTTCGTCATATTCAAGTAAATCATATCGGACCCTATAATTTTCATGCATAATTTTAAAGAAGAAAAGCTTGTTATTTAGGGTGAAAGCTGATGATAACGTACTGCTCTCTTTTCCATTTGTTATATCGTCTGCCATTTGAAAACCGGATTCGGGGGAATAATACCATAGCTCATATCCATGAATACTGTCGTAGGCATTGAAATATAACTTGTTGTTGAATTTGGTCAGAAAAGATTTATTGGATATTGGAGGCTGTTCTTCGGGTAATACAATTTCGGGGTCTGACGTACCGTTATATGCCCACAGTGTTTGTTCGGAATATCCAATTTCTGCAAAAAAGTATAATGTGTTGTTTAGTTCTACGTAGTTTAGGGGCTTGGAACTTAACTGAGATTGATTTTTATTAATGTTTTGCTCAAGCTTGGGTGTTTGTGCAACATTTGTATTTGTTGTGAAAACAAATAACAAAATTAATAGTAAGTTGAAGAACGTTTTCATTTTGGTGTGTTTTAAGATGTAATAAAAAACACAAAAGAATGTAACGTATGTACATTCTTTTGTGTAGGTTTTATTAATAATTGTATGCTTTAATTTCGAAATGTGCCTGAGGGTGGTCGCATGCCGGGCATTTTTTGGGTGCCACGGTTCCTTCGTGTAAAAATCCGCAATTGCGGCATTTCCATACAACCTTGTCGTCGCGTTTAAATACCATGCCGGCTTCGAGGTTGTCGTATAATTTACGGAAGCGTTCTTCGTGCGCTTTCTCTACTTTGGCAATTTGCTTAAACACATTGGCAATGAGCTTGAACCCTTCTTCTTCTGCAACTTTTGCGAATTCGGGATAAAGGTCCGACCACTCTTCGTTTTCGCCGTCGGCAGATGCTTTCAGGTTTTCAAGTGTGTCGCCTATTACGCCAGCCGGATATGCGGCTGTAATTTCAACCATGCCGCCTTCTAAAAATTTGAAAAAGCGCTTGGCGTGTTGTGTTTCATTAAATGCCGTTTCTTCAAAAATGCCGGCAATTTGTTCCAATCCTTCTTTTTTTGCCTGTTTGGCAAAGTAGCTATAGCGCTGATGTGCCTGCGATTCGCCGGCAAAAGCTTTTAATAAATTTTGTTCGGTTTTTGTTCCTTTTAAACTTGTCATGATTTCTGGTTTTTTATAAGAAATGCTAAAATAATAAATTATGGTCATAAATAAATTTTAAAAGGAAGGGGTGGGCTAATTTTTATCCGTTCCAGATTGCTGTTCCCTTTCATCTTCCTTCAGTCCCAGTGTAGCTTTCATGCCGGCAAAAATCGAACGCCAGCAGTAGCCGACAACCGAGCGGCGTTTGTTGCGGTAATTTTTGTATTTAACCGGCAAAACGAAGCTGCCCCGTTTGGGGTTGTTTGATTTTAATGCCATGGTATTGATGATGAAACTTACAAATTTGCCTTCTTTTTGAATTCCGTTCCTGGTGTTTAATACCGATATTTTCAGGTCGTTGTACATAAAACGCATGGTACCGATAGCCGAGTCGCCATTGGCTTCAAAAGAAGTTGTAAGCTTATGGTTTATGCCTTCTTTAATCGATAGGTTCATGCCGGGTTCGGTAATCGGGTTGAGTATTTCAAGGGGCATTTCGTGACATGTGGCGTTAAAGGTAAATTCATTGCTTAACGACCGCAGGTTGAAATTGATATCGACTTCGGTTTTGCCTTCGCCCATAAGGTATCCGTTGATATGGGCGGGCATAAAATGGTTTTTTATTAAATTATTTTCAATGTTGGTAATGTTGCTAATACGCGTGTGGATATCAGTTATCTTGATATAATTCTTGCGGGTGGCCCCGGGCATTAATTCGGTGTATTCAAAAACAGGTGCGTTTATTTCAACCTCTCCGATATTTATTTTTTGTTTTAGGTCACGCAGTGCTTCCTGGGGCATCGGCGGTGCCTGGTCGGGATGTAGCGGATATGTTTTATCGCGGTGTATTGATGCATATTCAATGTTGATTTTAGCAGAAGAAACATCCCAGATTTCCTCTTCGAAATATTTTTTTAAATTGATATTGTTGAGGGTGATATTGGCATTTTTTATTTTGTTGTAATCCGCTTCGTATTGTTTTATTTTCATAAACTTTTCTTCGCTGTAAACCGGCAACAGCGAAAAATTATTGATATGGGCTTTACCTTTGTTGTTTATTGAAAATTTATCGATGGAGTAATTATAAAACCCATTGGTTGTTTTTCCTTTAAAATTTGAAATATTGAGTTTAATGTTATCTGAATGCAACAGTTTATTTGCATTTTGTAAAGTTGAATCAACAATAAAGCCTGTTAATTGCAGGTCGATATTATTGAGTACTGGTAGTTTTGTGTTGTTAATCTTTAAATTGGTATTGTTTAGCTTGGCGTTGTCCAGTTTTATCGATTTTACTATAGGTGAAATTTTCGGGTATAAATTCAAATTGTACGGTGAGAATTTACCTGTTTTTTCAATTCGTTTGTCGTCAATGGCTAATGATGCGTTGTTTATTGTTAATTGACGGGCATCAATTTTTTGGGTTTCAATTGCTTGAAGTAGATTTATGCCACTTAGCCCTAACTCGGGAACAAAAAGGGTAAAGTATTGCTTTTTAAGATTTTTGTTTCTGTAAGGTGTTAGTTTAATATTGTTAATCTCAATATTTTCTGGCAAGTGGTTATAGCTAATTTCTCCAATGCCAATGGTATGAATGCTGTCGGGAATTACAACCCTGCTGTTGTTTAAAGTAAAACTGAAATCGTGATAAGTTGTGGCAAAGTTACCATTATCGTGTGTGATTTTCAGGTTGTCAACCACAATATTGGCATTGGTTTCAAGAATTGTTTCTGTGCTGTTATTGTTGTATTTTTCGAGTTTAAGGTTGCCGTTGGTGATTTCAATTTTCTTTGAACTTAACGAGTGTAAACCTTCAAGAATTAGTTCCGGTTTTACGTTTTTGTTTTCACTTTCACTTTCGTTTTGTGTTTTTTGCAGTAATAACCGGATGTCGGGATTTTCAATTTTTACGTTGTCAACGGGCAGCTTTCCGTGGTTAAAAAGGTTTAGAATGTTAGCGCTTTTAACTTCAACCGAAGGTATATCAGCAAATACCGACAGGGGCATGTCGTTAAATTTATCTGATAAGATATCGGGGTATAATTTGCTGTTGTTGATATAAATACGCTTTTCCCTGGTGTTAATTCCAATTTCTTTGGCATCAATGTGGTGGACTTCATCGGCAAAGGTAAATGATTGGTCTTTGAGGGTCAGGACAATATCGTCTGAAAAGAACAACTTGTTTTGTTTTTGGTGGGAATGTGCATCAATTTCAAAGTTATACATTTCGATGGAGAATTGGTTTGACAATTCTAATTCAGCCTCATTTTCGCGATAATGATTGAAATTTAAGACACCGTTTTTAAGGTTCAGGTTGCCAATTTGTATAACGTTCATATAGTCGGCAATAAGAGGGTACACGTCTTTCCTAAAATCGAAATTGCCGAGCGAACGGGTATTATTTGATGGGTTAACTCCGTATTTTTTGATGTTGATTACCGGGTTGAGTGCTGTAAAGTTATCGATGCTTAGTTTTTTGTAAAAGAAAGCCTGGTGGAGCTTGGCTCCGCTAAGTTCAATTTTTGGAAATTCGAGGTTTAACTGTTGTTCATGGTTCTGTATCCGCTTGTTGATAGTTGCATCGGTAATTATGGGCTTTATTGCGAGGTTATGCACTGTGGCTTTTTGCCCAAGGCTCGACAGGCGTAGCGAGTCGGTCAACAGCAGGTGTGAATTATCGGCAAGCTGAAGTTTAATGTCGTTAAATAGCAGATTAAATTGTTCGGCAAAAAATATTTTATCGGTTTGGTAAAAAGTAGAACTGTCAACCGATAATTCCTGTAAATTGAAATTATATTTTGTTGAGAAGAACCCTGATTCTTCAGTGTCGGTGAGGTAATGATACTGGATGGTGCCGTTTGATATTATTGTGTTGTCAACATATATCCCTTTGAGGTAATCACTTGTTTTTTCTAGGATGATACTTTTGTCGCGTGTATCCTGTTTTTTTATAATGCGTGGTTTAAAACCTATCGTTGTATGTGGTTTGTTCAGTTCAAGCTTCTCCATTTCAATTTTTTGTTCGTGATAAAAGGCACGAAAATCAATTTTCGAAAAAACAGCTTGTTCACTACTTACATTTACGGTAGTGTTGGTTTGGGTTTTTATAGTGTCGCTAACCGGGGCAAACGATATTTTACCCGTTGACAGCGAATGTGTGGCTGAGTTTGCATCTAAATTATTAATTGTAAGCCGGTGAATGTTGTCAATGTGGTTTAAGGTGAATTTTTCAGCTTCGAGGTTAATATTTTGGGCTGATAAAATGCGGTCGCGGTTTTTGTATGATGTGGGGTCGGCTAGGAAATTATGAAAAGTAAGGTTTACACCTTCAACTATCTGTGCAGGATTATCTGTGTTTGACGGTATCAGTTTTACCTTTGCATTGTAAAACGAAAAGCGCCCCACCGATACCCATTTCATGGTGTTTTCAATAAAGGGATAGAAATTGATTTCGTTAATGGGGGTTCCTTTTGTTATTTGGCTGCCAAATTTTATAGCGATATCGGTATCCTGAAAGTCCATCGATTCAATATGCAGCGTGTCAGCTATATTTAAATAACTAATATTGGGGATATTCATTTTAATACGCGGCATTGAAACGGTAAAACGGTTTTTCTCAATGTTTTCTGTTCCCGGCAATGGTTTTAGTTTTATGTTTTTTGCATTTACATTATTGGTTAATAACGATAAATCAATACGTTCAATACCTATTGAATGCAAACTGTCGGGCAGTTTTTTGTGGAGGTTTTCAACCACCAGCTTTAAATCCGATATGTCGAAAGGATAGGGCGTTTCGGTATATTTTATGCCACCAATTTTAAAATGTGTTGCTTCTAAATTTATCACAGGTTGTATGTCGCCTGTTGCAAATAAGGTGTCGATATTCATGTTGGCACCCGTAAAGCGCAGGGTGTCAAAAAATACTTCCGAAAAAAATGGGATGTCAAGGGTGTCACCCTTCGCGATGTCGTTATCCGAAATCTCTTTCAGACTTACTTTTTCGCCTGTATTTAAACGCAAGTCAGGCTTTATCGTGGTTAGTTTTTGGGCACGGAACCGTCGTTTGGTCACGATTGACATGTAATCGATGTCGTTAATTTCAAGTGATTCGGTATAAAAGAAATAGCTTTGGGTGCTGTCTGTCGCCAAGTTGTCGCGGGTGGGTTCAAATTTAATGTCACTAATAAATATACGTTTGTTAATTAAATCAACTTTTAAATTGTTGAAATGAAGTCGGTACTGTTTGTCGGTATGCAAATAGATGTAATCCGACAGGTTGTTGCGGATAATTTTTTCGGCATTATATAACAAGTAGCCAGCTGCGCCTGTAATAAGTACAACTACCGATATGGCTATGATAAGCAGCCAGTTTATCTTTACTTTGTGTTTGGTTTTGCTCATGTTTATCTGCCTACCAAAATAGTAAAAAAGCATTCAGTTGTGAAACAATATTCACATTGAATTATAAATTTTAATTGCATTACAAGGTGTTTATTGCTGTTTACTATTTTGTTGCCGGGTGTAAATAATCCTTCATATTAGCCGAAGTACCTATTTTTCTTATATTTTTGTAGCTTCAAAAGAGTTAACAGAGTTAATTATGTCAGAAAATGATTTTGAGCATATTGCGTATTCAAAAGATGTCATTGAATTTGTAACGGTGGCAAACGAGTATTGTGCTTTTATTGAAAACCACGCTTCACACAAACGTGCCGAATTTGTTGAAAAAGTGCAAAAAATACTTCCATTGTTATACCTGAAGGCATCGATGTTGCCCAATGTTGAAGATGAAAATGTTGAAACACCGGCAAAATTTGTAACAGAAGTTGATTATAGCTTTTTAATGCAGAAAATAAGCGAAAAACTGGCGCGTTTTGATAGTTACCAGGAGGTGTTTGATGCCGATATGCAGTTTAGCGAAGGTGCTGTTGAAGCAAGTATTGCCGAAGATATTAGTGATATTTACCAGGATTTGAAAGATTTTTTGATGGCTTACCGTATTGGTACTACCGAAATTATGACCGACGCGATATGGGAATGCAGCAAAAATTTTAAAGAATACTGGGGGCAACGGCTGGTTAACAGTTTGCGGGCAGTTCACCATGTGATATACTCAGACGATGATATCAACGAAGACGAGCCCGAGATTTTTTCATCACCAGGCGATGAAGTCACACCTCATAAGGAGGACAGTTGGGTAAACAAACATTTTAATAACTATTCAGACGATTAAATATAAATGACCTATAAAGAGTCGATAACAAAAGAAGAACTTCATGAACTTCCTCAAAAGCAGTTTGATGGAGAAATTGTTGTAATTACAAAAAAAAGTGATGCCAAAAAGGCGGTGGCTTATTTGGCACAATTTCCTTTTTTGGGTTTCGATACCGAAACGAAACCGGCTTTTAAAAAAGGGCAAATAAACGAAGTTGCCTTGTTGCAACTATCGACCGACGATAAAGCTTTTTTGTTCAGGCTGAACCATTTCGAGATGCCCGATTCTCTTTTACGCTTATTGTCGGACCGCGACATTGTAAAAGCCGGCGCAGCCATCCGCGATGATATTAAAGCATTGAAGGATAAGCGCCCGTTTAAAGATGGAGGTTTTTTTGAACTTCAGGACGAAGCCGTAAGAATTGGCATGAAAAATTTCAGTCTGAAAAAAATGGCAGGCATCGTACTTGGGTTCAGAATTTCAAAAGCCCAGCAATTGTCAAACTGGGAAGCACCCGGTTTAACCGAAGCACAACTCAGGTATGCAGCTACCGATGCATGGGTTTCTTTCAAAATTTACGAGCATTTTATGAACCATCGCGATGCGGTTGTTGTACCATAAAAATTTCACATGGGTAATTATACACAAATTATATTAAAATCGGGGAAAGACCAATCGTTGAAGCGTTTCCATCCCTGGGTGTTTTCTGGTGCCATCAAAGAAATTCGTGGTGCTGTAAACGAAGGCGAAATCGTTGAGGTATTATCGAACAAGTATGAGTTTCTGGGAATTGGACATTATCAGATAGGTTCAATAGCCGTGCGTGTTTTTTCATTTGCCAATGTTGAAATTGACAAATCGTTTTGGGTTGAAAAGCTGAAGGATGCGGTATTGCTACGAAAAAAGTTGTTGAATCTACAAAACACGAATACAAATGTTTATCGCCTTGTGCATGGCGAAGGCGATGGAATGCCGGGCTTAATTATCGATTTTTATAATGGAACGGCAGTCATGCAGATGCATTCGATTGGAATGTACCATATTCGCGAGCAGTTGGCACAATGCCTGAAGGATGTAATGGGCGATGAACTGGGAGCTGTTTACGATAAAAGTGCAAAAACCATCCCCTATAAATCGGATGTGAGCCCCCAGGATGGCTTTATTCTTGGGGGGGCAGGTCCTGATGTGGTTTCGGAATATGGCAACCTTTTTTCCGTTGACTGGGCAGAAGGGCAAAAAACCGGCTTTTTTATCGACCAGCGTGAAAACCGGCGCCTACTCCAGGAGTATTCCAAAGGGCGCGATGTATTGAATATGTTTTGTTATACCGGTGGTTTTTCGTTTTATGCCATGCGTGGCGGGGCAAACATGGTGCATTCGGTTGATGCATCGGAAAAAGCCATTGAACTGACACGCAAAAATGTTGAAATGAACTTTCCGGGTGATGAGAGGCACGAGGCTTTTGCCGATGATGCATTCGTGTTTATGAAAGATATCAAAGACAAATACGATTTAATTGTGCTCGACCCACCGGCATTTGCAAAGCATCAACGCTCTTTAGGGCAGGCACTAAAGGGGTATAAACGTATCAATACACGGGCATTCGAACAAATACGTACGGGCGGGATTGTTTTTACATTTAGTTGCTCGCAGGTTGTTACAAAAGATAAGTTCAGGGAAGCGGTATTCTCGGCAGCAGCCATTTCAGGGCGCAATGTCCGCATTTTGCACCAGTTAACACAACCAGTTGATCATCCTGTAAATATTTATCATCCCGAAGGGGAATATCTTAAAGGGTTGGTGCTTTACGTAGAATAAAGCAGGTCGCGGTAAATATTTTTTACTGTTTCCTCTTCTTTCTCCCAGCAAAGTTCGTTGCCGGCTTTTTTGCAGTTCGCTTTCCATTCATTTAGGAGTTGAGGGGATGACATCATCTTTTTCAGGCCTGCAGCAATGTTTTCCGGTGTTACATCATCGATAAGGATACCCACGTTGTAGGTTTTTACTATGTTTTTGATTTCGGGTAACGAAGAAGCTAAAACCGGAACGCCTGCCTGTATATAATTGAATAATTTATTGGGTAGTGCCAGGCGGTAATTCAGCCCCATATCTTTTTCAATTGAAAGTCCAATAAGGGCACGTGGTGTAATCTGGGCAAGGCTTTCAGGAGATATTCGCCCCGTGAAAATTATTTTGTCAGCCAGGTTTTCATTGCGCACAATTTGTTGGCACTCCTGGTATTTGTCACCGTCACCGGCAATTACCAGTTGTAAATTTTCAACATGTTTCATGGCTTTTATGGCTTCTTCAACTCCACGGCCCAGGTTTATTGCCCCCTGATAAATAACAAACGGAACATTAGCTGCAAATGGGAGAACAGGGGTGTCGGTGCTGATTTTGTTGTTTGTTTTTGGGGGCAGGTTACGTACAAGTTTAAAATTGTTGCCGTATTTTTCATGGTATATTTTTGCAATTCCCGGGCTTACGGTGTAGCAATGCTTAAGTTTTGGCACCATTGACTTTTCAATTACTTCCCATATTTTTTGGATGCGAGGGCGATTGATAAGTTCCGGTACTTCGGTGAAATATTCATGGCTGTCGTAAACAATGGCTTTCTGCTTGAGTTTACTTGCAATAAAGCAGGCCGGTAAAGTATCGAGGTCGTTTGCTACAATAACATCGTAATGATTGAACATGAGGTGGAAAAACAACCTGATGTTGTAGTTTGCATAAAATAATGCTCCTTTCTTGAACCATAAACTAAACCTTTTTGAAGCGATGCCCTTACATAGGAATGGCAAGCTTTGTGGTAGTTTTCGCCCGGCCATGGTTACACTAAACCCCATTCCATTAAGTGTTTGTGCAATTTTTTGCACACGGATGTCGGTAGCCAGGTCGTTGGTCACGGCTAAAACTAATTTTGGTGGCTTGCTATTTATTCTATTGTTGTGTTTCCGCATTTGAACAGCTTATTCCTAACAAAACTAAAGTATTTTTTCGATATTTGGAGATTGATGAAACAGAGAAGCTAAAAATGCTTTTCGGAACGATAAAATAAAATGATACGTTTACTCGATAATTACGATTTAACAGCATACAATACTTTTAAAATAAGCGCTAAGACTGATAAGTTTTTTGAGTTTACCGAAGCAGAAGAATTGATGTTTTTTATACAGGAAGAAGGTTTGCCCAAAAATTATTTTGTATTGGGGGGCGGAAGCAACCTTTTGCTGAAAAATGATTTCGACGGTTTGGTTATATATCCAAATATTCCCGGTGTGGGCGAGGTTGGTGAAGACCGCAACTATATTTTTCTGGAAGCCGGGGCCGGTGTTGAATGGGATGAGTTGGTCCGCTTGTCGGTTGTTTATGAGCTGGGTGGACTTGAAAATTTGTCGCTTATTCCGGGCAAGGTTGGCGCTGCACCAGTGCAGAATGTTGGTGCTTATGGCGTAGAAGCGAAAGATTATATCCACCTGGTACGAGCTGTAGATTTGCATACCGGTCAGAAAGTTGAATATACAAATGAACAGTGCCGGTTTGGATATCGCGATTCAATATTTAAGAATGAGCTTAAAAATAAACTTGTGATAACCTCGGTTGTTTTTAAACTTGATAAGTTTCCTGAATTCAGGCTTGAATATGGGACTTTAAAGGCTGAAGTGGAAAAGCAAGGTGAAACGACGCTGCAAAATGTCCGGGATGCAGTAATCAGAATCCGTGAAGCAAAACTACCCGACCCTGAGAAGATTGGAAATGGGGGGAGTTTTTTTAAAAACCCGGTTGTTGACAATGAAGTTGGCCAAAAAATTAAAGGTGATTATGGAACGATGCCTGCCTATCCTTCTGGAATTGAGGGCAAAACAAAACTCGCTGCCGGTTGGCTGATTGACCAATGTGGTTGGAAAGGATACCGCGAAGGGAATGTTGGGGTGCATAACGAACAGGCTTTGGTGCTGGTTAATTATGGTGGCGCCGGGGGAGGTGAAATTGTTGCACTTGCTGAAAAAATTAAGCATTCGGTTCATCAAAAATTTGGAATTGAATTGATGCCCGAGGTGAATATTATCGGGTAAAAAAGGCGAAAATATGGTGTAACATATATTTTTTTCGGCGTAATATTTGGAATGTATTCTTATGTTTATACCATTGTTGAAGAAGGTTGATAAAATTAAAAATTGTGAAAAACCGTAAAATAAAGGCATATATAAAAGAGCGTAGCGCATCTAAGACAGGAAAGATATTTGTTTATACCGGGGCAAGGCAAACAGGAAAAACAACCTTGTCGCGACATTTATTCCCCGATTTTAAATATCTTTCTATTGATGACCCGGTTTTGTGTGGACGCTATAAGCAATTAAGTGCTAAACAGTGGTTTTCTCAATTGTTTTTATTATCGAATGATTACGATACACAGCATTTTGATGACAAGACCACAGCAATTAATGTGGCTTATTTCTTAAGTTAAAAGGATAAATATTTTATGGTAAAGTTCAAAGTTACATCAGCATATGAACCAACAGGCGACCAGCCGCAGGCTATCGAACAGCTTTCGCGGGGGCTTGACCGGGGCGATTTTGCTCAGACCTTATTGGGGGTAACAGGTTCCGGTAAAACTTTTTCAGTTGCAAAGGTTATTGAAAAGGTTGAACGCCCAACGCTTGTGCTTAGCCATAATAAAACACTGGCTGCACAGTTGTACAGCGAACTCAAAAGTTTTTTCCCTGATAACCTTGTTGAATATTTTGTTTCGTATTACGATTATTATCAACCCGAAGCATATTTGCCCGTATCGGATACTTACATTGAAAAAGACCTTTCGATAAATGATGAAATTGAAAAACTGCGATTGAGCACAACCTCGGCATTACTGTCGGGCAGGCGCGATATTATTGTTGTATCATCAGTGTCGTGCCTATACGGTATTGGTAACCCCGACGATTTTCACGAAAATTTAATTGATGTAAAAGTTGGCGATATGGTTGCCCGCAACGCTTTTTTGCGCAAGCTTGTTGATGGCTTGTATTCGCGCAACGAAGTAGAGTTTCAGCGGGGTAATTTCAGGGTCAAGGGAGATACGGTTGATGTTTTCCCGGCTTATGCCGATACAGCCATCCGCATTACTTTTTGGGGCGATGAAATTGAAGAAATTGAAAGTTTTGACCCTGAATCGGGGCGCGTGATTGAGGAGATGGAGAAGGTAATAATATATCCGGCAAGTATTTTTATTACCACTCAAAGCCGTATGCAAGCTGCAATTCGTAGTATTCAGGATGACCTGGTAAAGCAGGTTGATTATTTTAAAGAAATTGGGAAGCCGCTTGAAGCAAAACGAATTGAAGAGCGGGTTGAGTATGACCTGGAAATGATGAAGGAGCTTGGCTATTGTCCGGGTATCGAAAACTATTCGCGTTATTTTGATGGCAGGGCAGCGGGTACCCGCCCATTCTGTTTGCTCGATTATTTCCCCGAAGATTATCTTATGGTGGTTGATGAAAGCCATGTTACCATACCGCAAATCAGGGCAATGTATGGTGGCGACCGTGCACGTAAACTAAATCTGGTGGAATATGGTTTCAGGCTGCCGGCTGCTGTTGATAACCGTCCGCTGAAGTTTGATGAGTGGGAAAGCATGATTAGCCAAATCCTCTTTGTGAGTGCCACACCTGCCGATTATGAACTTGAAAAGTCGGAGGGTGTCGTGGTAGAACAGGTTATCCGCCCTACCGGTTTGCTCGACCCCCGAATTGAAGTCCGCCCGAGCGAAAACCAAATTGATGATTTAATGAACGAAATACAGCTAAGGGCCGATGCCGATGAAAGGGTGCTTGTTACAACTTTAACCAAAAGAATGGCAGAGGAACTTACTAAATATCTTACCCGGTATGGGGTGAAAACCCGTTATATCCACTCAGATATTGATACCCTTGAGCGGATTGATATTCTTGAAGGATTGCGAAACGGTGAATTTGATGTTTTGGTTGGTATTAACCTTTTACGTGAGGGGCTCGATTTGCCCGAAGTTTCGCTTGTTGCGATTCTCGATGCTGATAAAGAAGGTTTTCTGCGTTCCGAACGTGCGTTGGTGCAAACTGCTGGTAGGGCAGCCCGTAATGTAAACGGATTAGTTATAATGTATGCGGATAAAATTACCAATTCAATGCAAAAAACAATTGATGCAACAGAGTACCGCCGGACTAAACAGCTGAAGTATAACGAAGACAATGGCATAACCCCTACAGCGATTGTTAAGGCCAGCCGTGAGATTATTGGGGCAGAAAGTAAGCGAAAAGCTGCCAGGCAAAAAGAAGGCAAAGCTTATTCAGGCCAGGAAAAAGCAGATATCGCGGCCGACCCGGTTGTGCAATATATGAGCACCAATGCGCTTGAAAAAGCAATTGCTAAAGCGAAGAAGGAAATGGAAAAATCGGCTAAAGAGCTTGATTTTATACAGGCAGCACAGTACCGCGATGAGATGTACCGCTTGCAGGAGTTATTAAAGGAAAAAAAATAGGATATTATAAATGAAGGGCATGAAAACGTACCTGTTACTTTTATTTTTTTCTTTTGGTGTTTTAGCACTACAGGCACAGTTGTCTGAAGGCGGGATGCCTATTGAATTGCCCCCCTTGAAGTCGAAAAAAGCAAGCACGTTTATTGAACTGCCTTCCCATCTTGTTCCAAAGAAAACGTTAAAGGCAGGACAAAACGGGATGTTGAAATCTGGAAAATTTGCCCATTCTTTTGAAGTTGATTATACACCCGCTAATTCAGGTGATTTGTATGAATATGCAAACCATCGTATCTGGAGGTTGCATGTTAAATCGGAAGGGGCTAAATCGCTAATGTTGATTTTTTCAGAGTACCATGTGCCCGATAAGGCCCGCCTTTTTATTTATAATCCTGAAAAAACAGCTATTCTTGGGGCTTTCACCTCAAAAAATAACAAGCCATTCAAAAAACTGGCTGTTTATCCGCTCCCCGGCGACGAACTTATTTTGCAATATGAAGAGCCTTTGGATGCTGATTTTCAAGGGCAATTGGAAATTTCAAAAGTTAATCATGATTACCTGGGCGTTGTCTCTCTTAAAAATTCGTTTGAGCGTCGTTTGTCGGGTGATTGCAATATTGATATTAACTGTGAACCCGATGCAGGTTTTGGGCTTCAACAGCGTGGTGTTTGCCGCATCCTTGCCGATAATGAATTTGGAACGGCTACGTTAATGAACAACACCGCTAAAGATGGCCGCCCAATGCTTCTTTCGGCTTTTCACATTTACGATGATAACGAAACAGCACAGGTTACCATTTACGATTTCAATTACGAAAGTCCGTTTTGTACCGGTATCGATGGGTATAAAAACCAGTCGGTAAGTGGGGCAACAGCACTGGCTTCGTCCGATAGCCTTGATTTTATGCTGGTTGACCTGAGTGCTATGCCACCGGCTGCTTTTCGCCCGTATTACGTGGGATGGGACGCTACAAACACACTGCCCGAAAACACCTACACGGTGCATCATCCCAATGGCGACACTAAAAAAATTTCACACGACGAGGGACAATGCGATTCAATAACTTTTGCACGCAAGTTTTTAGTTAATGGTCATTGGAAAGTTTTCAACTGGGAAGAAGGGACAACTGAAGCCGGGTCGTCGGGGGCATGTTTATTTAATACGGAAAAACGTGCAGTGGGAACACTTTCTGGCGGATATGCTTCATGCTCAAACAACTCATACGATGCTTTTTCAAGGCTTGATAAAATGTGGGATGAATATGCTGCGCCTGAAAAACAAATTCGATATTGGCTTGACCCGTTGAATACCGGTGAGAAGCGCATTGACGGTTTTGACCCTTACCTTGAATCACAGGAAAATTGTACCGTGATAAGCAACTTTAGTATAGCTGATACATTGGTGCGCATAGAAGAAATGGTTGATACTGCTGTTGTTACTGAAGTAGGGGAGCGGTTCAGCCAGTTGGAAAGTGCATTGCTTTCAGGCGTTTCGATAGGTATTGACCATGTTGAAACAGTTTCGTATAATCCCGAAATCATTATCAGGGTGTATTCGGGCGATGATAATCCGGTATTTGCATTAAAGCAATTCAGGTTTTCAATGTCGGAAATTACTGAAAAGGCAGTGAATTATTTCAATTTTGGAGAACTGGTTGAGGTTGAAGGTGATTTTTATATTTCGGTTGTGCTGGCTAATAATGAAGACCGTGTATCGGTTTATCAATCGGGCATGCATAAGGTTGCCGGCAATAATACAATGTTTGTAAGTGAAATGGGCTTGTGGACACTATTTTCTGAATATGCCGGAAGTGCGAACGGGGCATCGTTGTTAATGCAGGTTACCATTTGCAGTGCTTCGTTTGTTCAGGACTCAGATACCATCAACGATAAAGGCGATTTGTTGGTGTACCCTAACCCTGCAAATCATTATTTTATTGTTGAATTTAATCATCATGACGGTGTTAACAACCTGACAGTTTATGATATGGCCGGTAAAAAGATTTTTAAAAATGGATATTCAAATTGTGATTTTGCCGAAATTGATGCAACACAGTTCAAACCGGGTATTTATGTTGTAAATGTTGAAAATAACGGCATTAATGCCCACAAGCGTTTAATTGTTACCGGACAATAATGTTGTTTTCTTTATCAGCCAGGTTTCTAATAAGCTGAGTTGATTAATTTTTGGATGTAAATTAGATTGTCATCGAATTTGCGATGAAGCTTAACCACCTTCGATAATGGGACATGCACAATTTTATCGTTCTGGAGGCCAACCATAATGCTTTTCTGGTTATCTAAAAGCGCATTAATTGCAGCTACGCCCATTTGGGTTGCGGCGACCCTGTCGGTTGCGGTGGGGCTTCCGCCACGTTGTATGTGCCCGAGTATGGAAACCCGTACATCGATTTCGGGATAATCTTTTTGAACCTTATTGGCCAACTCAAGCGCACCGCCCGGCCTGTCGCCTTCAGCTACCATGATAATGCCTGAACGTTGCTTCGAATTGTATTCTTTTGAAAGGAAATTGTATAAATCTTCTTCTTCTTTTTGGATTTCGGGAATAAAAGTAACCTCGGCACCACAGGCTACGCCAGCTTTTAGTGCCAGGGCACCGGCTTCGCGGCCCATAACTTCAATAAAAAATATGCGCCCATGCGAGTGTGCTGTGTCTTTAATTTTGTCAACTGCTTCAACAACCGTATTCAGGGCCGTGTCGTAACCAATTGTATAATCGGTGCCGAACATGTCGTTATCAATTGTGCCGGGTATCCCCACAAATGGTATATCGTGTTCTTTTGAGAAAACTAGAGCCCCGGTGAAGCTGCCATCGCCGCCAATTACCACTACGGCATCAATTTGATGTTTCTGAAGGTTAGCGTATGCTTTTTCTCTTCCTTCTTGTGTCCTGAAATCCTTACTGCGTGCAGTTTGCAGAAAAGTACCACCGAGGTGCATAACACCACTTACATCACTGGCGCTTAGTTTTATGAAATCATCCTCAATCATTCCCTGGTAGCCCCGTTGGATACCATAAACTTCAATATTATTTGCCAGTGCTGCCCTGGTAACTGAACGTACTGCGGCATTCATCCCGGGAGCATCACCACCTGATGTGAAAACTGCAATTCGATTAAGTCCTTTTGGTTTATTCATGTTCATAATATTTAAACCTGATGGTTGATATTTTGTTCAATATGTTTTTTTACATCTTCCATAAGCCAGCGAGGTGTTGATGTTGCGCCACATATGCCTATGCTATTTGCTTTTTTTAGCCATTCTTGTTTAATTTCACCGGGCGATGATATGAAAAATGTATTCGGGTTTTGTGACTTGCAAACCCCGTAAAGCGATTTGCCGTTTGAACTTTTTTTGCCACTTACAAAAAGTACGCAATCAAATTTCTTGGCAAATACTTTCAAATGGGGTACCCTTCCTGCAACTTGCCTGCAAATGGTATCATGGATTATAACTTGGTTGTTGGACCTGCTTTCTATTTCCGAGGCAATATTTTTAAATGAATCGAGGGGCATGGTTGTTTGACTAAAAACTTCAATTGGACGGTCGAAATCTATTTTTTGTAAATCGTTGTTACTGGTTACTATTATTGCCTGATTGTTGGTTTGCCCGTTTAGCCCGATAACCTCGGGGTGTTGTTTTTTACCAAATATAACCAGTTGCCCGCCTTTTGTTGTTAAGTTTTGGAAGCTTTTTTTTATTCGGCTTTGAAGTTTCAATACAACAGGGCAGGTTGCATCAATGGTTGTGTTTTTGTTTTTGTCTAAAATGTTGAAAGTGGATGGGGGCTCACCATGTGAACGCACAAGTACGGTTTCGTTTTTTGTGGCATCGAGCTTTTCTGAATGGATTGTATCCATCCCTTTTTGGGTTAGGCGGTTAATTTCTTCCTGATTGTGTACGATGTCGCCCAGACAATTAACTTTTTGACCATCAGCTATAAGCTCTTCAACCTTGTCGATAGCCCGTTGAACACCAAAGCAAAAACCAGATTTGTTATCAATTTCAATGTGCATTTTTTACCTCTTCTACTTTTTTAAGTAACCATTCATTTTGCTCCTCTGGTGTTAAGTCGCTGTTGTCTAAAACAATAGCATCGTTGGTTTTTATTAACGGACTTTCTTCGCGGGTTGAATCAATATGGTCGCGTTCTTCAATATTTTTCAAAATCTCGTCAAACGAAACATCCAGTCCTTTCTTTTTAAGTTCATTGAACCTGCGTTGTGCCCTCACCTGGGTTGAAGCTGTGAGGAATATTTTGAGTTCGGCATCGGGAAAAACAACCGAGCCTATATCCCGGCCATCCATAACAATGCCCTTGTCGCGCCCCATTTCCTGTTGCTTTTTAACCATTGCTTTGCGAACTTCTTTAATTGTGGCAACCCTGCTTACATTGTTTGATACCTCAAGTTCCCTGATTTCATCCTCAATATTTTTACCATTCAGAAATGTGTCACTTTTTTTGGTTGCAGGGTTGTGTTTAAATTTAATGTCGATGTTGGGCAGGGCTTGAATTAATTTCTTTTCATCAACTTTTTTGTTATTTATTAAACCTTGCTGAAGGGCATAAAGGGTTACAGCCCTGTACATTGCCCCCGTGTCAATGTATTTATAGCCCAATGAGGCTGCTAATTTCCTTGATATGGTGCTTTTGCCTGATGATGAATGACCGTCAATGGCAATGGTTATCTTTTTGTCCATATTGCATTTGGTTTAACAATTGAATTTCAAATATAAGACATGTTTGTCTCATATCTTGAATATTCGGTGTATATTTTTTGATGGTTACGTTATATTAACGCATAAATTCCGACAAGCTTGTCGTAATTGAAAATGTATTTGAGGTGCCACTCAGGTGATAACTGGCAATGGCATACGAAACCCTGAATTTTGAAACCTTAACCGTAAAGCCACCGGATAACCCTATTGCTCCCGGGTTTTCTTTTATCGATAATTCATACCGGCGTTGAAAATTATATCCCAGCCCGATGGTGAAATTTTCAGATGGGATAAATTCTACGCCTAAGATAGTATGCCGCAGGAATTGCTTGAAAATATCATCGGAGCTGCCAACTACAATTTCGCTTTCGGTTTTGTGGTCGAAATCCCAGGTTGATTTGTCTGAAAGTTCCCAGTTTGTAAGGTGCTGAAGTGTTACGCTAAAACGAAATGGGGCGTGGGCAAGCCGTTGTGAAAACCCGGCTTGCAGGTTAAAAGGCAGTGGCTCGCGTGAACCTTCGGTCCTGTCGTAGGTGGTGAGTTGTACCCCCATGTTTTTCAAAACAAGCCCGGCACTGAAATTTCCTGTTGAATCGATGTATGTTGCACCTAAATCAGCTGCAATCCCAAATGAGTTGTAGTTTTCATACGACGAATAAATAGGTTTTAGGTTTCCGCCCACTGTAATATTATCCCACACATTCCGCGAATAAATCAGGTTCAAAGCATAATCGCCAGCGCTAAATGTATTTCCGCTTAAATTACCTTGTTCATCAGCTTCACGAAATGAACCGTAGTTTACAAATTGCATGGCAGCGGCGAAAGAACCAATATTGTCGAAATGGCGTGAATATGCTGCATATCCGTAACGGATATCAGCAATGTAATCGATGTAGTTTACTGAAAAACTGTTGTGCATACCGGGCATGAGCGTTGCCGGGTTATAATAAGTTAAGCTGAGCTCTGAATCGTCAATTAACCCTACCTGGATTCCCCCAAGGGCATTTACCCGCGCAGATGCCGACAGGTTGAGGAAGTCGTAGGTTGATTCTCCTCCAAACTGGCTGAAACCTTTAATCGAAATGAGAATAAAAAGTATGATGTATTTTAGTCGGTTCATTGTTATTGTTTACCAATAAACGCCAAAGATAATTTTTTATTACTAACAAATAAACAGAATTTTGGTAATGAAGTTTCAGTATTCATTATAAATAAAAATGAGATTGCTGTTTGTTTATTTTTACAACAATCTCATTTTATCAGTAAAAAAGCTTAAAAAAGAATTGGTTAATAATTGTATTTATTGTCCAATTCTGAATAGATTATTGTCCAATTATCGAATGTCTTTATTATTTAATGAATGGATATATTTTATTAAATATCTCGAATGGATATAATGAACAATGAGTGTGTGCTTTCTTTTTAATTGTTGAAAAGTGTAGTTGTTTTTCAGGTTGTACACATTTTCGCACAATACCATAAAACTAATGTTGGGGTTTGATATAAGTTTAATGGGGAGTGTTGTTTCGCTTGTGCCCGGAATCTGGATGGCAACCGGGGTGACACCATTATCGTTTACATTGGCTGTCACTTCCTGCACAGGAACGTGCTTATGTTTTTCGCTCCCGGAAATGGAATGGTTATTTAAAACAACCATTGCTCCAATTAGAAGTGCAAAACCGAAAACCCGTAAAAAAATCTTATGTTTTTTTTCTGTTCCCAAGTATGTTATCTTGTATGTTTACAACTTGTACAAATCTAAATAAAATACGATTACCAGCAAATTATTATCTTTGTTGTTCGTTAGTATCGTTTAATTCTACCAATTTACTTTAATGGACTCAACCGACATATTAATTAATATACGAAAGATAGTTCGTTCAATTAACCTTGAATCAAAACGTATCCAGAAAGATTATGGGGTAAGCATCCCCCAGGTTTTGTGCTTAAATTACTTGCACCATTCTCCAAATTTTCAGTCACCCCAAAGCTCAATAAAAGCTTTTTTAAACCTTAATTCAAGTACTGTTAGTGGCATTATCCAGAGGTTAGAGCGTAAAGGGTTGATAGCACGGCTTCCCAAAACAGGCGATAAACGGGTTACCAATGTTGTTTTAACTGCCGTGGGCGAAAACCTGCTTAACGATATACCACCCCTGTTGCACGACCGGCTTAGCAAAAAATTAGAGAATTACAACGAGGATGATTTGAAGAATATCGAAACTGTATTGAACCAACTGGTAAGTATTCTTCAAATTTCAGATATTGATGCATCTCCACTAATAGCTGACGATATTTAATTCATTTTATTTGAGTGGTCATTATAAAGGAAGTGACTTTTTTGTCGTAAATTATCCAATAATCAACAACATTTAAAATGTTTCTATTGAAATCATATTTCTTTAAAAAATTCTACTGTGATATTGGTTTTCAGTGGTCTAATTTTACTAACGGTCCATAATGTGCTGTTTAATTGCTAAATGCAAAGTTAAGCAACATTTAACATTTGATTTGATTGTTGCCCAAATGATATAATTATTCAAGATTTTTATATTTTTGTTCGTGTAGAAACTAATATTTGAAAAGTATGCAGATATTTAATGAGAAGCAACAAGACCTTGCTCAGCGTATTGATGAAGATACGACTCTTAAGAATTGGAAAGACTGGAAATGGCAATTAAAGCATTCTGTAAAATCAATTGAAAAATTTGAATTGGTTAGCGGGATAAAATTTCCGGAGGAAAAAAGAAAAACACTTGAAGACACACTGGAAAAATTTCCACTGTCAATTACACCGTATTATATTTCACTAATTGATGTTGATAATTACGAAAACGACCCGGTTTTTAAACAATCGTTTGCCGACCAGCGTGAGTTAATTACCAACAGCTCCGAACACAGTGACCCACTAGCGGAAGACCGTGATAGCCCGGTTGAGGGGATTACGCATCGCTACCCCGACAGGGTATTGTTTCATGTGAGTAATGTATGCTCAATGTATTGCCGCCATTGTACGCGTAAACGTAAAGTTGGCGATGTTGATTTTGTACCTTCAAAATCACAACTTGAAAAAGGGATTGAGTACATTAAAAATACGCCCCAGGTTCGCGATGTACTGCTTTCGGGAGGTGACCCTTTTATGCTGTCAGATAAAATGTTGGATTGGTTATTGTCGCAAATATCACAAATTAAGCATGTTGAGGTTATCCGTATTGGTACCCGCATGCCCGTTGTGCTTCCATACCGAATTACCGACAGTTTGTTAGAAGTGTTAAAGAAATATCACCCGATATGGATTAATACGCACTTTAACCACCCACGTGAGGTAACTGCCTCTGCCCGTGAAGCCCTTGCAAAACTTGCCGATGCCGGCATTCCTTTGGGCAACCAGTCGGTATTGTTAGCCGATGTGAATGATTGTCCGCGAATTATGAAACGCCTGGTACACCAGTTGGTACAGAACCGTGTTCGTCCATATTATCTGTATCAGTGCGACCTCTCAGAAGGCTTGGCACATTTCCGTACACCGGTTGGGAAAGGTATTGAAATTATGGAAAGCCTTATTGGGCATACCAGTGGTTTTGCCGTACCTACTTATGTTATTGATGCCCCCGGTGGTGGTGGTAAGATTCCGGTAATGCCTAATTACATTATTTCATGGTCAACAAATAAGGTTATTTTGCGTAACTACGAAGGTGTGATTACCACCTATCAGGAACCCGATTCATACGAAGCCCGCCAATGCGACCGCGATTGTAAAAATTGTGAGCTAGACCTTAAACTTCAACCTTCGGAAGAATGGGCAGCAACAGGAATTGAAAAATTGCTCTCGGATTACGACGACTCAATATCATTGGTGCCAGAAGGTAACGAACGTTATGAAAGGAGGACAGACGAAGAAGATGGATAAAATTGAAAAACTTGACGACGCAACCATACATCACGGAAAATATTCCGACCGTTTGTATATTATGAAATTTCCTCTTGATGGAGATAGTGCATTGGTAGATAAAATTACCGAAATGGCTATTAAGAGCGGATATTCAAAAATAACCGGTAAGATACCAAAAAAGGTATTGTCACTTTTTTTAGATAATGCTTATAAAGTTGAAGCAAGCATCCCAAAGTTTTATAATGGCGAGGAAGATTGCACTTTCGTTTCTCGTTTTTTGGACATGGAACGGGCAGTGTACGACCCAAAACCATTGAAAAAATTCAAAAAGGTACTTGATGAATACGAGTTTACCGGTGAACCGGAATATAGCCACGATTTTGATATCAGAAAGCTGGACAAAAGCCATGCTGATGATATCGTGGCGGTATTTAAAGATGTTTTTGCAACGTATCCTTTTCCGATTCATAATCCCGAATATATAAAGGAGACTATGGACAATGATGTGGTTTACTTTGGTGTGTTCATCGATGGCAAATTGCAAAGTGTTTCATCATCGGAGATGGATGTAAAAAACCAGAACGCCGAGATGACTGATTTTGCCACACTTGATTCAGCCCGGGGCAAGGGACTTTCAAAATTGTTGCTCCACGAAATGGAAAAACATATGAAAACACAGGGGATAAAAACCCTTTATACCATTGCCCGCTTAAAGTCAATACCAATGAACAAAACTTTTTTGGGTGCCGGTTACAGTTATTCGGGAACTTTGGTTAACAATACAAATATTGCCGGAGGAATTGAAAGCATGAATATCTTATATAAATACGTATAGCATTGTAAAGTTTGAGTAAAACCGGATTTTATACGTACACATAAACCATTTTTATGCACCTTATTGATTACATTATTTTTGTTGCGTACATGATTGTTATGTTGCTATTTGGCTTCTATTTTATGAGGCGCAACAAAACAATTGATGATTATTATGTAGGAAGTAGAAATATGAGCCACTGGCACATTGGGCTATCAGTAGTAGCCACCGATGTAGGCGGTGGCTTTTCTATTGGACTTGGCGGACTTGGCTTTGTGATGGGTCTTTCGGGGTCGTGGCTCTTGTTTACAGGGCTTGTAGGTGCATGGTTGGCCGGTGTTTTTCTTGTGCCGGTTATAGCAAAGTATGCCAAGTCGCATAACTTACTTAGTTTTCCACAGTTTCTTGAGATAAAATATAACAAACGGGTTAGCTTTATCGCCGGAATTGTATCGGCAATCGGGTATCTTGGTTTTACAAGTTCACAACTTCTTGCCGGGGCTAAACTGGCATCGTCGGTTGTAACTGATTTATCGCTGACCCTTGCTTTGGTTGTGATGGGCTTCGTTGCTGTTGTTTATACTTTCTCGGGTGGAATCAAAGCTGTAATTTATACCGATACCATTCAATGGATTGTATTGTTGGCAGGTTTAATATTTATTGGGATACCATTTAGCTATGCCGAATTTGGAGGGCTTCAGGCATCAAAAGAGTTGCTGCCCGACCATTTTTTCTCATTAACCAATGTGAGCTGGCAGCAATTATTGAACTGGGGGATTACTATTATCCCTATATGGTTTATCGGGATGACCCTTTATCAGCGTATTTATGCATCACGTGATAAAAAAACAGCACAAAAAGCCTGGTTTATTGCTGGTTTATTTGAATATCCGGTTATGGCATTTTCGGGTGTAATTTTGGGATTGTATGCCCGTTTGGCTTTTGTTGAAGGGTATTTTCCTGGTTATGCCGACATCAGTGCTTTTGACCCGGAAACCGGAGTGCCGATGTTGCTTAAAACCATTCTTCCGGTTGGGCTAACCGGTGTTATCCTTGCTGTTTATTTTTCAGCCATCATGTCAACATCCGATAGCTGCTTAATGGCGTCAAGCGGAAATTTTCAAACTGATATTTTCAAGATAAACCCGAACAACCCTAAGGCTATCAAAATATCACAGCTGTTTACTTTTTTTATTGGCGCATTTGCCGTTTTTATAGCACTTAAAATCCCCAATGTGCTCGAACTGATGCTGTTGTCATACGCATTTATGGTGTCGGGTTTGTTTGTGCCGGTATTGGCTGCGCTTTTTATTAAAAAGCTGAACAGCACGGCAGCCATTGCTTCAATGATTATTGGCGGGGGTACAACGCTTACCCTGATTTTTCTGGATACAACATTACCATACGGGCTTGATGCAAATGTGTTTGGGGTTTCAGCTTCATTGCTGGCTTTTATTGTTGTTTCGGTTCTTAATAGAAAAAGAATGCCGGGTTAAACCATTTCTTATTTTTATAACTGATAGTTTTGTTTTAATTCATTGACAATGGAATAAACCACGGGGCATATTTCGCAGTTTTTGTGGGTAAGTGTTAATATCTGAATCATCCGGCGGTGGTCGGTATGCGGATATTCCCGGCATGC
>JASMTI010000172.1:0-11158 GCA_041694375.1 Bacteroidales bacterium
CCGGCTGGAAGAAGAACTCGACCCCGAACAATTTTTCCGTGCCGACCGTCAAACCATCATCCACATCGATATCATCTCACGATTCGAAGACTACTTTGGCGGCAAGCTAATGGTAAAACTCAAAAACCCGCTGAACCAAAAAATAACCGTAAGCCGCTTGAAAGCTTCGGCGTTTAAAGTTTGGGCAGGAAAGTAAATTAGTGAAATAGCCATTGGTGGATTGGTCATTCGTAAATAAACCACCAATAACTACTGACTAATGACTATTTACTAAAATAAAGCATAACCCCTGTTTTGTAATCGGTATAATGCACATAGTGCTCAACCGAGTTCCAAAGCAGCAAGGTTTTATCGGTATTTTTTACGGCATAAGGGCGTACCTGGTCGTTTTCACTATTTTCTGTTATGGGTTTTATTTTCCATTCACCTGTTTTCACATCCAGTTCCCATTTTTCAATTTCGAAAACACCATTCACTTCGCGCGAAACAAAAAGGATGTGCTCCTGAACCGGGCTAACCGTCAGTCCACCTGAATAATGTGGTTCACGTTCATGCTGCCCTTCGGGTGTTTGAGGGAACCACTTTCCTGAATCCACCATCTTTTTATCGTTCCATTTAACGCCATCAAACCATGCATAGTGGTAAATATGTTCTTCCTCGGTTGGATAACGGGCATAAGCAATAGCCGGGTTTCCTTTATCATCGGCATAAATATCGTACACCCACGCACGGGCACCAGTTTGCTCAGCATCGTAAACCAGGGTGGCATCTTTGGGCTCAAATGGCAAATCATCAATTGTGCAAATTGAACTACCATCGGCACGATGAAACGCACCATTGTAATAACAAGCGTAATAAACCGAATTTGTAGGTTCATCACGGGGATGCCCGTCGGTAAAAACCATGTGAATTTTCGAATTTCCGTCGCTGTAATATTTCACATAAGGGCGCTGTCCCCCGCTAAAAGGCATGGGGCTAATCATTACGCGCCCATCAGCCCATGTTTGACCACCATCGTCGCTCCAGGTGATATTAGGCTTAAAACCGATCCAACGGCCAAACATATAAATACGGTCGTTTTCATCATTCAGTCTGAACGGATTGGCATACGTGTATTTATTGTCGCCAAACCGTTCTAAATCGGCAGCCCCATTTGGGTTAACAGCAACCGCACTGTCCCATGCCGAAGCATTGTACGCTTCTTTTGAAACATTCATATACAAATCGTGTCTGTGATGTTTAGTATAGAAAGCCAGGAAATGACCATCAGCACGTTGCACAAAGGCCGGGTTATTGTGGTCATCAACTTCCAGTTTTTCATTCAGAATTGAAATACTTTTCTCATCTGAATTTACATCATAACTCAAAGCTGCAACACTTCCATCTTCGGTAACATACCCTGTCAGTAGTTCTCCATTCTCTGTCACAATAGCCCGTGGGTCAGAAAACCAACACCATGTGCCATCATCGGTAAGTGAAAAGGTTTCACCCTGTTGTCCGCACCCCGTAAAAAGTGCAATAATCAACACAGCAATTAATCGTTGGAATATACTTCGTTTTTGTATCATTTTTCTATGATTTAAGCAATTGACTTTTAAACAAAAAATATTAAATTGTACATCTGTTAAACTATAAAACAATTACAATGGATAAAAATGCACAATGCAATGGCACATCAGGCGCCGTTTACGGTTTAGGTTTTATTGGTGCCGCCATATACTTCATTTCGGCAGCAACCGGTTTTTGGATGGGCGTTTTAGGTTTCCTGAAAGCCCTTGTTTGGCCCGTATTTTTAGTTTATGAGGTACTAAAATATATTGGTGCGTAAATAAATGAAGTCATTGGTCATTAGTAATTGGTCATTGGTAGTTTAGAAAAAATGACTTAATGACTATTGACTAATTCCTATTTCAAGAACACTAACAATTTGTGGCTTCAGTTCGACTGTGGTTTCCCCCTGCCCTTGCCCAACATTTTGCAAATAAAGGTGCAGTTTTTGTTTATCGCCCCACAACTCCGTATCGAACGATGGTTCCCAACGTCCGGTGGACTGAGTATTGAGCACATTTAACTGCCAATCCAATCTGTTTACATTTGCTGATGAGATGCACACTTTATTGTCATGCTCCTCATCGCGATAAATCACATGTACATTTTTATTCACTCCTGTACCAGAAACGACAATTTGCGGCCGGCTTATTGGAATGCTTCTCGACCCTATTCCGCTTAGGTTAAAATCGAGGGAACGGTTTGTAACCTTGCTACGTGCCCACTTTTCACCTTCACTATATATCAGATGAAACTGAGTACACGAATCGCCTTTAGCTTTAAAGTAAGTTGCAATATAAATATTGCCTTCATCATCGCTGGACATCGATGTTTGATTAATAAGATTACTGTTCTGCGGTATGGGAAGAACAACTTCGGCTGATCCGATATTTATTGGCAAATTGTAAGCCTTACCATTTGATCTTTCCCAGCTCAGCCCCCCATTATCCGAACGGGCAAAGCACATATCATGGTTCGATGCCACGTCGGGCGTTTCGCGCCAAACCCAGCTCACAAGGACACGGTCCTGTTGATCGATATGTATTTGCCAATATGCATTACGTTGCCCTTCCCCATCAATAAGGTTCGTTTGTACACGTTCCCATTTTTGGGTAGAAATTTGGTACCGGTTTAACACGAGGTTTCCATTACCTGAGCCTCCATCGCGATAGGCAAAAAGAAGGTCGCCATTGCTGAACTTGTAGAATTCAGGATATGACACCACCGTTTCGTTTTCGCCTGTCATGGGCACTTTTTCGCCCAGTTCACAACTAAAAGGGGCAACCGACTTACAATAGTTGAGCTGGTTATTGTGGTGATCCCAGCTCATGTGCAAATATCCATCACCATCAACCATAATACTAATTACATTATGTGCATCATAAACGTTTCCTTTATATTGTGTTGTATGAATTTTCCATTCACCAGTGCCGTGCAAACGTTTGGCAAGCACAACATTGGCAGCACTATCGTAATATGCCACAAACTGATAACCACCAGCTGAAACCACAGAATTTTTTCTGAATATGGGTGCATTTACACTGGTTTTTGCCCATCCGGGGCCAATTTCAAACACAGCAATATCAGGTTCTACACTAACAAAGCAAGCCCCTGTTAGCATAACAAGCAAAAACAGAATATAATATGCCTGCCTGAACATTCTAATTTTTGGTTAAATCCAGATACCTCAACATGGCTTCTACAAAATAATAATCGGCATAAGTTAATGGCACATCCACCTCGCTGTCATTAGGCAGGTGCCCAACACTGTGTTTTAGTATAAAGTTTGCATTTTCACCGGGTTCAGCAAGATATTTATCACTACAAAGTGAGGCAAGCTGTTCTTTAGCAATATTGAGATACTTTTCCGATTTATCGCCTTCAACATATTGATGCAATTCAAGTAAAGCCGAACAAGTTATAGCCCCTGCAGAAGCATCACGCTTAGCGTCAGGTATATTGGGTGCATCATAGTCCCAGTAAGGAATTTTATCTTCGGGAAGCCTTGGGTGGCCCACAATAAAATCGGCAATTTCAACAGCCTGGTCAAGGTAAGCAGAATCGCCGGTTTCGCGGAACATCATGGTATATCCATACAATCCCCAAGCTTGCCCACGGGCCCATGCCGAAGAATGACTATACCCCTGGGCAGTATGTTTCAACTCAGGTTCTCCGGTTATGGTATCGTACGAAACCACATGAAACGAGCTGCCATCGGGCCTAAAATGATTCTCCATCGTGGTTTTCGCGTGGGTATTAGCAATATACGAGAAACGTGGGTTGTCAAATTTTTCTGAAGCCCATTCCAGCATCTCCAAGTTCATCATATTATCGATTATCACAGCAAACTGCCATTGGGTATTCCATGTTTCAGTATCCCACGACCGGATGCATCCAACAATTGAATCATAGCGTGTAGATAACGACTTTGAGGCGTTTTCAATTACAGAAAGATATTCTTCGTTTCCTGTTAAACGGTACCCATTCCCATAGCTACAAAAAATAACAAAACCTAAATCGTGTGTGTCTGTAGCATATTGCTGATCGGCAACACGTTTTGTGTATTCTTCAGCCCAATTTTTAAACTTATCATCACTGGTATATTCATACATGTACCATAGCTGACCGGGAAAGAAGCCACTTACCCACCAGGAGGAAGTACAAGTTACAAGCCCACCATCGTCCCCAATGGTTTGTGGCAGCTTGTTACCCTTATCAGCGAGTGCTTCAGCCATTTTTACACTTTGCTCCTGGGCTACCTCCAGGGCATGATTCACTTTGGTTACCAATACATCATCCTGTTTTTGACAAGACAAAAACAAGATAAAGGGAACAGATAGAAAAATAAGTTTTAATTTCATTTTTGTTTATATAAGTTTAGTAATAAAATTGTGTTATAAAAATATAAGAAATATACCTTTGAAAAAAGTTTGGATTTGCAAATTACACAATTTTAAACGTTTTATGTACAATTGTGATAAGTGATGAATTACCTTGGGCACATATATCTCTCAGGCTACAACGAAGCTGGAATGATTGGAAACTTTATTGGTGACCATGTTAAAGGAAAAGGATATCTAAATTACCCCTTAGAAATTCAGAAGGGGATTTTACTACACCGGAAAATTGACCTGTTTACCGATTCAAACCCACACTGGCAAAACATAAGGGAAAGGATCAGGCCGGTTTATAAAAGATATTCAGGCGTAGTTTCCGATTTATTTGTCGATCATTTTCTTGCTGTGCACTGGTATGACTTCAAGGGCATTAAGCTGAACAACGATGCCAGGTGGGCTTATGCTGTTATGTTGAAGAATATTAACGTACTGCCCCAAAATGTTCAGCAATTTATACCTTACCTGATACAACACCGCCGGTTACAGTCGTATGCAACAATCGAAGGCATTGAAACATCGATACAAATTATGGCACAACGCACATCACTTCCAGACCACACAATGAAAGGAATTGAATTGCTAAAGACTGATTATCAAATTTTCAGAAAACATGCATTAGCTTTTCTTGATGAAGCAACACGGGAATTTTTGGCAAAAAAAACGGATGATTATCAATATTAAATGTAACCACCCGTAACTATTTGAAGTATTTTTATTTATTCAACCCTTTCGGTATGCTCTAAATCATGTTGACTATTGCGCATTTGATTAAATTCTGTCATAAAGAAGAACTCTTTCTCGCCAAAAGCCGGCTCCAGGTCACTTAACCATAAAGCATCGGGGTTATATTTTGCGAAAAACACCCGGTTTACCCATTCGGGGTTACGCCCCTGGATAAACCGCATCACAAAAACTTTTTCGCCTTTTACCTCAGTTACGCCCAACATGTGTATTTTACCGGGGTCGCTTGACATACTCGGTCCCCTCACTGTGCGGCAAATACCACTAACATGCGCATAAGCTTCGTTATAAATATTTATTACTTTATCGAGCGAAACTGCAAAATAATCCTGTGCACCGGTATCCCGTGCAATAAACATATAGTAAGGTATCAAACCAAGGTTAACCTGGTTTTTCCACATTTTAGCCCACACATCGCCCGATGCATTTATATGATTTAAAACAGGTGATTGGGTACGTATCTGGGCACCTGTTGACAATATGCGGCTAATCGCTGCTTTTACAGCTTTGGTTTCAAGCGCACGCGGATGATTGAAGTGTGCCATCACACTAATATTGACACCTTTCTTCACAATCTTATCAAACAAATTGATTAATTCATCGGCATCATCATCGGTAGTAAAGCGATACGGCCAATATGTAAGTGCCTTGGTCCCGATACGGATTGTTTTTAAATTCGGGATATCGGCATCAAGCAGGGCATTGAAATAATATTCAAAAAACTTGGTCTTCATTACTGCAGGATCACCTCCGGTGAACAAAACATCAGTAACTTCGGGATGCGCTTTCAAATATTTGACCATCAGGTCGGCTTCTTTCATTGCAAAGCGGAAATCGTTCATAGCAAACTGGGGCCACCTGAAACAAAAGGTGCAATATGCATGACATGTTTGTCCCTGACTGGGGAAAAACAACATGGTTTCATTGTATTTATGTTGAATACCGGTTAATGGCTCCCCTTCAAATTCAGGAACATTATATTGTTGTCCGGCCGGATTTGGGTTTAACGTCAAACGTATACGGTCAACTTCAGCATTTAAAACTGAACGTTCAGCATTCTCATCAAGCAATTTTTTAACTGAATTAAAGTGTTCTGGAATCAGCATTTCCTTTTGAGGGAAATTGAGGATGAAGAAAGGATCTTCCTCAAAATTATCCCAGTCGATCAGTTCATCAACAACATAACTACTTACCCTGAAGGGCAATACATTACCTACTACCTCAATGTTATTAATTTGCTCATCGGTTAGCTTTTTAATTTGTGGTATAGTTTTAAAATTGTTTAATGTAAATGCTTTATATTTCATATCTCCCCATTTTTAAAAGGCGCACAAAATTAAAAAAATTAGGACATTAAAAAAATGACTAATATTACCTAAACTTTATCCGTTAGTGAAGTTGTTCTAATCGGCTGGAGTCTAATTTCAGGAAGATAAAGAGCAAGGCTGTAAAGAACCAGAGCGAAGAGCCTCCGTAACTAAAAAAAGGTAACGGTATCCCTATAACAGGAGCCAAACCGATTGTCATGCCAATATTTACGGTAAAGTGGAAAAAGATGATAGAAGCTACACTGTAACCAAATATCCGGCTGTAAACAGACCGCTGACGTTCTGCAAGCATTATTAAACTAATAAAAAGTGACATAAAAAAAACGACAACAGCCGAAGTGCCGACAAAACCCCATTCTTCGCCTACCGTGCAGAAAATAAAATCGGTACTTTGCTCGGGCACAAAATCATACTTCGTCTGGGTCCCCTGCAAAAACCCTTTCCCGGTTATCCCACCCGAGCCAATAGCAATTTTCGACTGGTTAACATTATAGCCTGCACCCAGGGGGTCTGATTCAACCCCTATCAGGTTATTGATCCTTGCCTGCTGGTGTGGTTCGAGTATTTCATTAAATGCATAATCAACCGTAAATGTAAAAGCCAACGACAGCAAAAACATTGATACAATTAGAGGTGCCTGTGGCACACGCTTAATGATTGAAGCAAAAAGCAAAACTACTGATGTTAAAACAGAGGAACGGACCAACAAGTAGTAAGCATCGGGATTATTCTCCCTAAAAATGGCAACATACCCCCAAACAACAAGCATCCAAAATCCAATTAGTGCGATAGCTTTTGCAATATCAGACCAACGCTTCCGGATAACCAAATCGGCAAAAAGTGCCAATGCCATAACTGTTATCAGAATAGCCATGGGTGAAACAACCAGTGTAAGGACAAACAAGAGTGCGGCATAAAAAACAAAAAACAAGATCAAACCCGACATCCCTTCCCGGAAAAGTGGTATAATAAAAACAACATACACTAATGCCGATCCTGTATCATTTTGTAAAATAATTAAAACAACAGGCCCTAAAATAAGCAATGCGAGAACAAAGATTTTCCTGATATTATTAAAGCTGAAATTATGCGAACTAATAAATTTTGCCAAGGCCAAAGCAGTTCCCAGCTTGGCAAATTCAGCTGGTTGGATTGCCAGGTTACCCAACATTAACCATGATGTAGCCCCGTTGACTTCTTTACCCACAAACAACACCAAAACAAGCAACATTATAAACAGGGCATAAAGAACATAACTAAAACTAACAAAGAACTTACTGTCAACCAACAATATAAAAAAAGCCAGCACAGTACTCAGCCCTATCCAAATCATTTGTTTGCCATAACGCTGAGATAAATCGAAAATATTGCTATACTCTTCGTTATATACAGCCGAATATATATTAAACCACCCCGATATTACCAAAATGATATAAATCAAAATAGTTATCCAGTCGATATTGCCCCATGTGTTACTTCTTCTTGCCAATTTATTCTATTTTAAAATAGTTCGGTTTATCGGGAAACAACAAATTTGCTTCCATCATTCTCTTTTCAATATGTTTTCGTGATTCCTGAATTGAATCATTCAAATATTTTTCGATTATTAATGATGCAATCGGAGCTGCAAATGTACTGCCCCACTTTCCATATTCAACATAAACTGCTACTGCAATTTTAGGGTTTTCGCGGGGTGCAAATGCTATAAACGTAGAGTGATCTTCGCCATGCGTGTTTTCTGCGGTTCCGGTTTTTCCACAAATCCTGATACCGGGAACACGTGAAGCACGGGCAGTGCCCAAATGATCGGTGCTAAAAACCTGTTCCATACCATCATAAATTCCTGCAACGGTTGCTGAATCAATCATGGTTTGATACTTTTTCACTTCTATAACCGACTCGTTGGCACCCACAATATTTTTAACCAGGTGAGGCGTTAAAAAATATCCTTTATTAGCCAGGGCTGCAGTATAATTAGCCATTTGTAACGGAGTAGTTTGAATCTCGCCCTGCCCTATCGCCAATGAAATAATGGGCAAGGCCCGCCAGCGCGAATAGGGAAACACACGGCGTTGGTAATAATCGGAAGTGGGGATAAACCCTGGCAGCTCATCTGATATTTCGGGGGCAATTGTTTTTGAGAAACCAAAGCTTGTAACATATTCACGCCATTTTTCGTATCCTTCTTTTACATCCGAAAAATTAGAGGACTCTAAAATACGACGAAAAACATACGCGTAATAAGCGTTGCATGATTGAGCTATTGAAGCATCCAGGCTAAATTCCCTGTCGTGGTGACAGCCCATTGAGAATGACCCCACATGATAACCATGATTACACATGAAACGCGTACGCGGTGTAATTACTTCTTCTTGCAGGGCAATAAGCGCATTCATCATCTTAAAAGTAGAACCGGGCGGGTAAAGTGCCCTTACTGCCCTGTTAAACAAAGGAAGCAACGAATCGCCCACTAACCTTGGATAGTTGTCAATCCGTTTTCGTCCAACCATATCCGACGGCTTATAACCGGGGGCACTTACCAGCGACAAAATCTCTCCGCTTTCGGGCTCAATTGCGACAATACTGGCAATTTTATTTTGCAGTAATTGCTCTCCGTATTGTTGAAGTTCAGCATCAATGGTAAGTTCCAAATCATTGCCTTTTACCGGCGAAACATCCATGCTCCCCCTATCGTAGCTTCCTTTAACCCGGTTATGCACATCAACTAAATAATAACTTTTACCTTTAATGCCCCTTAAATATCTCTCATATGTACTTTCAATCCCGGTACTGCCAATATAATCGCCCGACCTGTAATAAGGATCTTCTTTAATCATTGAAGGGCCAACCTCGCCAACATAGCCAAGCACATGGGCGGCATTATCGTAATTATATTTTCGCAAGGTACGGGGCTGAACATAAAAACCAGGATATTTATACATTTTTTCCTGTAGCAAAGCATAACGTTCGGGCGAAATCTGTTTTACAATAATGGAAGGTTTATATTTTGAATATTTTTTAGCTTTTGAAAGCGATTCTTCTAACTGATCCTTCTCAATGTCAAGAATCGAACAAAGCAGCGTAGTATCAAAATCGGCAATTTCGCGGGGTGTAGCCAACAAATCGTAGGCTGCCTGGTTATAAACCATAAGCCGCCCCTTACGATCATAGATCAAACCTCGTGAAGGAAAGTCAACAACTTCACGAAGAACGTTATTCGTTGCCGTTTTCTTGTAAGTAGTGTCCAGCACTTGAAGTGAAAACAATCGCAGAATAAAAACGAGACCCACCAACAAGAAAATCAGGATAATAATATTCTTTCTCTTTGAATAGCTATCCACTTATCGTTATTTTCTGAAAATTAAAAACTGACTAACCACAATTAACACAAAGGTAAAAAGGGCACTTAACACACTACGTGTAAACGTATTTAAAAAATTGCTAAATGTAAAAATCTCAATATAGAAAAGAAAAACATGGTGCAGGAGTATCAGCACCCCCGAATACTTCATAAACCAGCCGGTCCCCATGTTCATTACCGAAGGTATTTTGCCACGGTCCTGTTCATCAACATTTGAACTGCTAATAAAATAAGGCCTCAAAAATGCCATAAATACAGATGCCGAAGCATGAATACCCGGTGTATTTGAAAAAACATCAATAGTTAACCCAAGCAGAAAACCAAGCAACAATTGTAAGTAACGTGGCACATACAAAGGCAGCAAAAGAATAAAGAGCACATAAAAGTACGGATTGACCAAACCGCTAAATTGTATGGCATCCATAAACAGCACCTGAACCAATACAGATGTTAAAAATAATCCGATATACCAAATGGGGCCTTTATTCATTTCGTGTTGATTTTTCCAGTTCTATCCGCTCCTCTTTGTTTGTATTCTTTAATACATTCACATAAAACAACCCTCCAAAATCTACTGAAAGACGCACCTTTACCTCCTGAAAAGTATCCCCCGATGAATGCTCAATCTCTTCAACAACCCCAATAGTTATACCTTCAGGGAAAATTGAAGAATAACCACTGGTAACAATTCTATCACCCTTATTTATTTTTACATGATAGGGGATTTCTTCAAGATAAGCGAAAGAGGGATCGAGCCCATCCCACCTTAACGGTCCAAAATGGTTGGTTTTTTTGTGTTTCGCATTGATTGCCCACCTGCCATTCAAAACAGACAACACCGTTGCATAATTTTTACTCACATCGAGCACAACACCAACAACACCATCGGCACAAACAACACCCATATCGGGCTCAATACCATCAGATGCACCCTTGTTAAGCGTTAAATAATTATACTGTTTGTTTACAGAGTTACGTATTACCTTAGCTGAGTATGCTTCAACCGTGTCGATACCAACAACATAAGCCGAAGCATCTTCAATATCGGTTAAAAGCAACGACTGGAGCTGTTGCCTGAGCCTTGCATTTTCATCCGATAGAGTTTCATTTATCCGCTTAAGGTTAAAATAATCGACTACTGTTTGGGCTTTATCGTAAATACTTGCAGTTACAGAATTTGAAGAGTTTAAGAAACTTACCCGGTGAAAATTATTATAACGTACAATCAGGGTAAGGCTGAACATTTCTAATAAAAGAAAAAGAAAAAAGACATGATACTTGAT
>JASMTI010000173.1:0-9512 GCA_041694375.1 Bacteroidales bacterium
TGAAAAATTGAATAAAAAGCACTTCAAAAAAACGTATGCCGGGAAACCAACAAAAAAGTATTTGCGAATAAAGGAGCAAATAAACAAAGGCAGGTCAATACCGATTGATAGAATTGAGCAATTAATGATTTTTGGTAAATAATTTTTCAAGTTTTTTCAGGTTTAACCAATCAAATAAATAATTTTTGTACATTAGTTTATTATTAACAACTATAAACTATGAATAATGGAAGAAAAATTAATTTTTAAGGGATCGCCTCCACAAATCATAAATTTTGGCTTTTATATTTTATGTGTAATTCTTTTACCTGTATTAGGTTTAGGTTTAATAATGTTTTTAATTCGTTTTTTAAAAACTAAGTTTACAAAATATGAAGTCACCGAAGAAAGAATAATTGAACAAACAGGTGTTCTTTCAAGAAAAACAAACGAAACAGAATTATATCGAGTGAAAGACATTCAATTAGAAGAACCATTTTTTTTAAGAATGTTTGGATTTTCAACAATTTTATTAATAACCTCTGATAGAAGTTCGCCAATAATTAAGCTACATGGCGTTAAGAATGGCAATGAACTACGAAAAGATTTAAGGAATGCTGTTGAAGCAAGACGTGATTTAAAAGGCGTTCGAGAAAGAGATTTTGAATAACATACAATAATATATTTTTTTAAAAGGGTTTTTTTATTCAGATAAAAGAGTTGCATGTTTTAAACTTGTAACTCTTTTTTTTAGTTTGAAAAGTAAAACAGAAAGTAAAGAAATACCAGCCCGGAAAGTAAAGTAAAAACCACCCCTGAAAACTTCATTTTCTCAATATTTTATGCTCGAATGTACCTTATTTGTACCTTGTGATTATAAAACATTGATATTCAATGCTGGTTATATTTTGTATCGGAAAGTAACTGAGACTGTCAATTCAGTTCGCAAGCTCCTGAATTGACTTAGTCGAAGTTATCCCGAGCTTGTCGAGGGATCTATTGAAACATCAACCCGCCACTAAACAACAGAAGCGAAGCGCACTGAAAAGCGATGGTTGAACTCATCCCGAGCCTGTTGAGGGATCTCATGTAAACACCCATCTCATAGCTTATTTATGCGGCTTATCCTTTAAATTAGTAGAATTTACACATCTAAAATCTGTCAGGTTTTTCATTTTTCTCGTCTTATTAGCAATAATAGAAACTAAAAGACAATAATTATGAAACAGATTACATTTTTATTTACACTAGTATTCATAGTATTTACAACTTTTGCCGGTCCATCGGAATCAAATTCAAAAACAGAAAAAGAAGCAGGCATTCAATTTCACCAGGGAAATTGGGAGAAAGCACTACAAAAAGCTGAGAAAGAAGGAAAACCTATTTTTCTCGATATTTCGGCAAGCTGGTGCGGCCCGTGTAAAATGTTGAAATCGCGTACTTTTCCAAACAAAAAAGTTGGTGCATTTTACAACAAAAATTTTGTTAACGTGGCTGTTGACGGTGAAAAGGGCGAAGGCCTTAAACTAGCCCGGAAATTCAAAATCAGAGGTTATCCTACACTCATTTATCTCAACAGCGAGGGAAAAGTCATTGCTCAAACTGCAGGATACCGTAATCCGGAACAGTTCATAGATATAGGTAAACAAGTTATAAACAGGTAATAATAGAAAGTTCAGTGGAAAATATAGCTGGTGCGCGGCATGGCAGATTTGGGAAAAATGGACTTGGATTCATGATACTGGTAGCTTTGTTGACAGTGGCTTCCTCTGTTGTTTCAACCGCTCAAACCTGCTGTTCAGGCGGTGTTCCGCTTGGTGGCAGTTTAGGACTTGGCGCTGCAGAAGGCAAATCGTTGCAGATACTTGTAACCTACGACTACAACGCACTGAATACGCTCATGGATGTTTCAGAGCGTCTGGACGACCAGGCCCGGAGCCGCACCACCCAGTCAACAATACTGGAAATGAATTACGGATTGAACAATCGGTTCTCCGTTACAGGTGTTCTGCCATTTGTTAGGCAGTCCCGAACCATTCAGGGATTTGAAGGCAGAGAAGAATTCACTGCTGTGCAGGGAATTGGAGATGTTGTGTTGCTGGCTAAATACCGCATACTAAAACCCGGGTTAAATACAACAATCGACTGGATTATTGGCGCCGGTCCGAAAATCCCTACAGCAAGAACAGATTTTACCAACAACCAAGGGCTCACACTTGCTGCCGATATGCAACCGGGCTCCGGCTCGCTTGACGGCATTTTGTGGAGTAATTTTATGATAAGCCGTTTATTCAAGCAGCCAAATCTTGGCCTCGTAAGTGTAACATCTTACCATTATTCTGGCGCAAACAACAACTACAACGGATCGCAAAGATACCGCTTTGGAAATGAATTTCAGTTTAACCTGGGTTTAAATTATAACTTTTTTGCCCACTGGCCCATCGATGTTTTCAGCTTTCTACGCTACCGAAGTCAGACCGAAGACCTTATCGATGGTGGTGTTTTCCCTTCATCAGGAGGAAAATGGGTATATGCCATTCCTGGGGTAAACGTGCAGTTTTCACCCAGCTGGTCGTTCAGGCTGTCGGTCGATATTCCGCTTTACCGGAAACTCGACGGTACTCAGCTTACAACATCTTACAAACTTACTGCTGCTGTACTTTTAGATATTCCTTTTAGCAATAACGATGTTATAATACATTAAAATAAAATAAACATGAAGACAATTTCAATAATTTTATTAGTAAGTTTTGTAGCGCTTTCTGCATGCACTGACGAGGAAATTACAAACCCTGATGGAACCCCGGTTCCACCCGGTGTAGATGATAATAACAACCAGAGCAGTTGGCTGATTCCGCAAAATGAAGTGCGTGACGGCGGACCGGGAAAAGACGGGATACCGGCGATTACCGGACCGGATTTTGCATCTCAGGGTAAGGTTAGTTATTTAAGTGACCACGATTTGGTTTTAGGGTTTGCAGATGGAGATGATATACGCGCTTACCCACATGCCATTCTCGACTGGCACGAAATAATTAACGACAACACTGCAAACCATTCTCTGGCAATAATTTACTGTCCGCTTACCGGAACAGGAATTGGATGGGACCGCGAGATAAACGGAAAGGAAACAACTTTTGGGGTATCAGGATTGCTGTACAATACCAATATCATTCCATACGACAGGGAAACAGACAGCAACTGGTCGCAACTTCTTTTAAAATCGGTTAATGGAGATTTAAAAGGGATCACAGCAAAAACATACAATTTGTTTGAAACCACTTGGAAAACCTGGAAAGAAATGTACCCGTCAACAAAAGTTGTAACCTCGCAAACAGGTTATAACCGGAATTACGGGAGGTATCCTTACGGAAACTATAAAACAAGCGAAAACCTTATATTTCCTGTAAGCAACAACGACCACAGGCTGGAGCCAAAAGAGAGGGTGCTGGGAATTATCGTTAACGAAGAAGCAAAAGTGTATAGATTCGATAAATCCACCCCTTCAAATAAAGTAATATCAGATACTTTCCAGGGACAGAAGCTGGTGGTAGTGAAAAACACAAACGCCAATTTCATGGTGGCATTTAAACGTATACTTTCCGGGGGGACCGAACTCAATTTTGAAGCCATTCAAGATCGGTTACCTGCTATCTTGAAAGACAGCGAAGGGACTATTTGGGATGTTTTTGGCCGGGGCATCAGCGGTCCGCGTGCAGGCCAACAGCTCGAAACCGTGCCGCAAATGATGGGTTATTGGTTTGCTTTTCCTGCGTTTTACCCTGATCTCGAAATAAAATAAAATAATTTGTTCTCAGAATTGTATTGATGTATTATGAAAAAACCGTGTGTTACCATAACATGCGGTTTTTTTAGATGATCAATTTGTGATAGCAATTTTGAAACTAATTGAAAATAATTGTCAGGGTTCTGTAATTCCACGACTTATTAGTTGATTACAAATACAAAAATTTAAAACAAATAAGTTATGAGACGATTTTTTACATTTATTATTTCAGCGCTGGTTTTAACAACAACCCTGCATGCGCAATTAGTCATTCAAAAAGATGACTATTTCAAAACTGCTGACCAAATGTTGCTGGCAAACGAACTTTTTGAGAGCGGCGAACCTTTTGCCGAAAGTCTGGGATACGATCTCGATGATCTCGACCCAATGAAACCTAATCTTCCCGATTCGGTTTCTTATGCTGCCGGAATTGAAGGTTACGAGTATTCACGTTATTTGCTAGGGAACGTTGTTTCGCGTTCAGGTATTGGACTACACATGATTTGGAGTCCACGTATTGGACTTATGGCTCCCATGCAGCCAGACACATTCGACGGTAAATTTACCGACGGCATGATAAACGGCTATAAAGAGGACGACCAAATGATGATGATGATTCACCATTTTGGGAAGCTCGCCGACCAAATGGCACCAGTGAACCCATTTCCCCAATTTGCCGAGTTTGAATCAGGAAATCCACAGCTCCCGCAAAATGTTGAGCCTGACTTTCGGTCTAATTTCGAATCGCTAAGATGGGACCGTTCAAAATTCAGCAAAGTACTGAACCTCGCAGCAATGGGGCAATCATTATGGAAACAATATTACTGGGCCCAGGACATGCTGGGTGGTTTTCACAACGGAAATAATGAAGAGGTGGTACCCGATGGTAATATTTCGCCCGACTCGGCTAACAGTCCGAATTTTGATCCCGAAAATGACGTATTTTACGGAGGAAACAGTGCAGATGGTTTTATCGGACAAGTACTCACCGCCGAGGGAATAAATAAAGTTATTTTTATGCTCAACAAACTTGCTTACGACGGAACTTCTCTGGGAATGGTCGATCCTGCAACATACGACCCCGCCAACGGCATAAAATATTTTCCGCATAAAATTGCTGTGACCGAAAGTGTTGTGCATGAAACCATGCCTCCAAAACCAACAGGTTTTGAAGTAACTGATGCAAGCAGTAATCTGTTTGATCAGTTGTCGATGTTATTAGGTACAGTTTCCTATAAAAACATGATGGATCCGAACATAAATGATGAGCAACATTACGCATTCCACGAAGTTTTCGATGGCGACCCGTTTCCCGCCCCAATGTCGGTCACAGGCCAGCCTGGCCCTTTCGATGCTATGACCGGAGCCAGCATGGTGCTGTTTAAAAATATAATGGCGATGCACTTTAACCAGGCAGAAGGAACATTTACCGATGAATCAGGACTGTCGGGAAGCACTATTTCGCAAGGAAATGAAATATCGGCTATTAACTCCGGTTATATTCTGGTAGCGCTCAATCATTTTATAAACGAATTTACCGGAACGCCGCTTGAACAAATAGCCACCGATGCAGTAAATGCCCAAGCTGGTTTCATTATAAATTCGTTAAAAGATGAAAACGGAGGTTATTTCAATGCTTATACCATAGGTAGCGGCCCCGTCAGTACAACAAAGAAAGCAGCAAGCCAGGCAGCAGTAATACGTGGTTTGTATGCAGCTTATAATGCCACCGGAAATTCCGATTACTTTGATGCAGCCAACAACGCTTATCAGGTTTTAATTTCCAAATTTTATGTAAGCACGCTAAGAGGATTTAGAACTGAAGAGAACAATAACACTGCTGAATATACTCCTTTTAATTTAGCGGTACTCAGCGGTGCCCTGCGCGAAGCCAAACTGGTAGGTGGGCAACCCAATGCACACGTGATTTACACCCGCTTCTTTAAAGCTGTTTACAATCCCATGTTACTTGCTGAATTTCAACCTTCGGGCGAAACAGGAAACGACTCAGACGGAGACGGCATCCCTTATATTGCAGATGGAAACAATGTGGCGGCTGTGTTTGCAGACAAAGCGGAAATGAATTTCATTATTACAGCTGTAAACAGCTTATTTCAGGACCAGGCCGAGCTGAATATTTATCCAAATCCTGTAACTAACCAGGCTACGATTTCTTTTAACAACGAAGATTTTAAAAATACATCGGTATCAGTAGTGAATATTACCGGTCAAACCGTACATCGGTTTAAAGTTAACAGCAATCAAAATCTCACATGGAATACCGGGGATTTAAATAATGGAATCTATTTTGTACGGCTCTATACGAACGGAAAGCCTTTGGCCATTAAAAAAGTCATTGTACAAAAATAAAGGCAATGACCTGTCATAATCTGTGTAAAAACCTGGACGACTACGGAGTTCATTGCGAATTATAAACCATAAAAATTATAGAAAGATGAACACAAATAACAAGAACTTAAGTGATGAGGGAGTAAGCCTTTGGTTAGACAACATCACCCGAAAAATCATCAACGACGGGACACTCAAAAAGTATATCTCCGAATTATCGGTTACCGGATTAACTTCGAATCCCACGATTTTCGATAATGCCATTTCAAAATCAACAGATTACGACGGGGCAATCCGCCAATTTGGAAATTTACACTCCGACGAAGAACTCTTTTTTGAACTTGCCGTGGAAGATATTCAGCGCGCAGCCGATTTGTTCAGTCCCGTTTACGACCGCACCAATGGTGTTGACGGTTTTGTCTCTATCGAAGTCTCCCCCACTTTGGCCTACGATACCCAAAGCACCATCGAAGCAGCCAAAGCCATTTTCCAAAAAGTAAACCGGCCAAATACTTTCATTAAAATTCCCGGCACGCCCGAAGGGTTACCGGCAATAGAACAGGCCATTGCTGTAGGTATTCCGGTAAATGTAACCCTGCTTTTTTCAGCAAAACAGTATTTGGCTGCTGCCGAAGCCTGGTTAAAGGGAGTGGAAACCCGCGCAGCAAAAGGATTGAATCCCGATGTGCGTTCGGTGGCTTCGGTTTTTGTGAGCCGCTGGGATAAAGCTGTTTCAGAAAAGGTTTCCGACGGTTTAAAAAATAAGCTCGGACTTGCTACTTCTCAAAAAACATACGAGGCATACCTGCAGTTTCTGCAGTCGAACCGGGTGCAGCGTTTGATGAACCTCGGTGTTTCGCCACAACGTTTATTGTGGGCAAGTACCGGTGCCAAAGACCCCGCCGTTTCCGATGTCATTTATATTGAAAACCTTATTGCACCGTTCACGGTAAATACCATGCCCGAAAATACACTGCTGACCTTTTCCGATCACGGAAATGTTACTGATCCCTTGCCCTTTTCATGCGCAGATACCGATACCCTGCTGGAAAAATTTGAAAACGAAGGCATCAACATTAGCGAGCTCGCCCAAAAATTGCAAACTGACGGGGCCAAATCGTTTGTGGATTCATGGGAACACTTGCTGAAAACTATTGCTGAAAAAAGAAAAAAAGTATAACAACACATTAACCTTTTAGCAAAATGGCATATCAAAAAATTGAAGATTACGGAATTATCGGAAACATGCAGACTACGGCGCATGTTGGGGTAAATGGCTCCATCGACTGGATGTGTTTCCCGCATTTTGATTCGCCCAGTATTTTTGGCCGCCTGCTCGACGAAAATAAAGGCGGCCATTTTCAAATTGTCCCGGTTAACAACAATGTAACCCGGAAGCAGTTCTACTGGCCCGAAACCAATGTACTGATAACCCGTTTTTTATGCAGCGATGGGGTTTGCGAATTAGTGGACTATATGCCGGTGGGCGACACGCAAATCGGCAACCGCGAAAACCGGCTCGTCCGCTGGGTAAAAGCCGTCAGGGGATCCATGAAATTAAAAATTGAATGTCAACCTGCATTCAATTATGCACAGGATGAACATAAAGTAGTTCTAAACAGCCACGGTGCCGGTTTCTATTCCAAATCGCTTTCCATAGGGCTGGCAACCTCTGTGCCTTTAAAAACCGATGGTGCCGGTGTGTTTGCCGAAATAGAATTGAAACAGGGCGATACCGCGAATTTTGTAATAAAAGAAATGGAAGGACAAAACGGATGTACCTATTGCTATCGCGATGACGTGGCTTACCAGGGCTTTGTTAACACCATTGAGTACTGGAACCGGTGGGTGAAAAAATGTACTTACAAGGGGAGGTGGCGCGAAACGGTTATCCGTTCGGCGCTTACGCTTAAACTACTTACTTTTGAACCCACAGGAGCTATTGTAGCCGCCCCCACCTGCAGCCTGCCCGAAGGAGTTGGCGGCCAAAGAAACTGGGATTACCGCTACACCTGGATACGCGATGCAGCTTTTACGGTTTATGGTTTAATGCGCATCGGTTTTACTGAAGAAGCCGAAAATTTTATGCAATGGATTGATGACCGTTGTCACGAACTTCGCCCCGATGGTTCCATGCAAATAATGTATGGCATTGATGGCAGGCATAAGCTGGAAGAAAAAACACTCTCCGGGTTGGAGGGTTACAAAAAATCGACACCAGTGCGTATTGGCAATGGCGCTTACAATCAGTTGCAACTCGATATTTACGGGGAATTACTCGACTCGGTTTACTTGTACAACAAGTACGGAAGCCCCATATCGTACGATTTGTGGATACAGTTACGAAAACTTATTAACTGGGTAGCCCGAAACTGGCAGAAAAAAGACGAGGGAATTTGGGAAGTTCGCGGCGGACAGCAGCATTTTGTCTATTCCAAGCTCATGTGCTGGGTGGCACTCGACCGTGGAATCCGGTTAGCCGCTAAACGATCATTCCCATCCGACAAAACCTTCTGGAAGGAGCAACGCGACAAAATTTACGAAGAAATTATGGAAAAAGGCTGGAACGAAAAGTTACAGACCTTTGTGCAATCTTACGGGAGCGAAACCCTCGATGCCGCCAATTTAATGATGCCGCTTACCTTTTTTGTTTCGCCTTCGGACAAACGGATTCTCAGTACGCTGGACGCAACATTAAAAGACCCTGCCGATGGCGGTCTGGTGGCCGACAGCCTTGTTTACCGCTACAATTTGAATCATATAGATGACGGACTCGACGGAGAGGAAGGAACTTTCAACATCTGCACATTCTGGATGGTGGAAGCGCTCACACGTGCCGGCCATGTTCAGCCCAAAAAACTGGATCAGGCACGGCTCATGTTCGAGCAAATGCTCACCTACGCCAACCATCTTGGTTTATACGCCGAGGAAACTGGCAGCAGAGGCGAAGCCCTGGGCAACTTTCCACAGGCTTTTACCCACTTGTCGTTAATCAGCGCCGCATTTAACCTCGATAAAGTGCTGGATGGTTAGCAATCATTTTTTGTCAGGATGCTGATTGCCTTCCGTCTAAACAAAAAAAGAAAATATGAAACGAACATGAACTTTTCTAGTCAAAAGCATATTATAACATTAATTATCAGCATTATAACATTTCTTATTATGGTAAATTCAACAGCACAGAATTACAGGAAAGCAAAAGAAGCAAATGGATTGGAAGTGGGACAGCATGCTCCCAGTTTTTTAGCGAAAGATGCCAACAACGAGACCTTTCAACTTTCAGAAAAGTTTAAAAACGGGCCGGTAGTACTTATTTTTTACCGCGGACAATGGTGCCCCATTTGTAACCAACACCTGAGCGAAATTCAGGAAAACCTTGAAAAAATAATGGACAAAG
>JASMTI010000174.1:0-1258 GCA_041694375.1 Bacteroidales bacterium
TTATCAATTATCAATTATCAATGACCAATTATCAATTATCAATTATCAATGACCAATTATCAATGACCAATTATCAATGACCAATTATCAATGACCAATTATCAATGACCGAATGAGTAATGGTCAATTGAACAAAGCCAGCAACCAGCAATAAAAAAGGTTGAGGCTAAGGTTAAGGTTGAGGTTGAGGTTGAGAGACTAAGAATTCATCACAGATATCACAGATTTTTAATGAACAATTACCAATTCTTGCAAAGCAAGCGGCGGAGCCGAGCGAACCAGCAACCAGCAACTATCAACCAGCAACCAGCAACCAGAATCTTTACAATGATCAATTAACCTAATGACCTATTGACCTAATGACCGATTAACCTAATAACCTATTAACCTAATAACCCGGCCATCACTGTTCCATTCCAAACTGTGGCGTGATTACAGAGGGTGCAAACTTAATCCATAAGCTGTTTATAACCAAAAAGAGATGCATTTAAAAAAGTGTCGCCACCCGGGTGCGTGATTATACATCCTCAGAGTGGCGACAACAGAGTTAAAAAACCGTGTGAGTTCGAAAATTCACACGGTTTGAATGCTGTTCCGGTTTATTGTTTGGTTACCGAACCTCTTTTAATGGCTTTGTTAACGTAATACAGCCCGGCAATGACGAAAGGAATGCTGAGAATTTGTCCCATATTCAGCCACATGCCTTCTTCAAAGGCTTCCTGATTCTCTTTCATAAATTCAATAATGAACCGGGCGGAAAAAATTCCAATCAGGAAAATACCAAATAAAAGTCCCTGGCGCAAACGCGCATTAGTTCGCCAATAGAGAAACATCAGATATATAAAAACAATCAGATACGACAAGGCTTCATATATCTGACTGGGATGGCGAGGCATCTCAGGATTATCCACAGCAGCCCGCAGAAAACGAAATCCCCAGGGAACATCGGTGACACGCCCCACTATTTCGGAATTCATCAGGTTACCCAACCGAATAAAAACAGCTGCCAATGCCACGGGAACAACCAGTCGGTCGAGCACCCACAGCATCGGTTTTTTGGTTACCTTTTTTGAATACAACCAAATGGCTATCAATATCCCTATGGCACCGCCGTGACTGGCCAGCCCGCCATGCCAAATCGCAAATATTTCGGCCGGATGCTGAGAATAATAATCCCAGCCATAAAAGATAACATGCCCCAGCCGTGCCCCGATTATTGTGGCGACAACCACGTAAATGAACAATTTGTCGAGCCATT
>JASMTI010000175.1:0-8735 GCA_041694375.1 Bacteroidales bacterium
CCCCTAAATTCGGGAATTTGCTGTTCATTAATAATGGAATATACTTAGCAGCAGAAACTGCTTCTGTAAAATATTGCCGATTTTCAAAAAATGCAATACTATTAGAGTCTTCCGGATAAATATTTTTAGCCAGGTTGGCTAGTGTTGCATAATCATCGTCGGTAAGTGTATATTCAATTTGTTTGTTCAGTTTGTTGTCAATAGCATCAAGTTCTTCTTCCAACGGATTTATTAAATCGCAAGCTGAAAAAACAGTAATTAATGCCAGGGTTATATATTTTAAATACTTCATAATAAAGCTTTTTATGAATTTATTTCAACAGTTTAATATCTAATTTTCATTCCGATTGATACGGTACGGCCATAGCCAAAGTAGTATCCACGCCCCTCAGTAGCATCGGCAATATAAATGGTGTTGAGTACATTGTTTATGTTGCCATACAGCGATGCCTTAAAAGGCCCAAAGTCGAAATTATAATACATATTCATATCCATTAAGGCATATGAGGGAATTCGTTCGGCATCCATGCCTTCGTTTTGTGGACGAACACGTGATTCAAGGTCAAAATCAGCAAATAGTTTATCGAAATAATAAAAGTCGGTACCGACCTTTAAACCGGGCAATACTTCGTAATTGATACCAATTGATGCAGTGGTTTGTGCCGCATCGGCAACATGTATTCCTTTAATAAAAAGGGCATTATACTGATCAACTAAAACCTGGTCTTTATAAATATTTACGGTGTCAACGTTATTGCTCCATATCCAATCGCCAAGAGATACCATCCCGTTTATATTTAAATCTTTAAAGGGTTCAAATACGTAGTCAAGTTCAATACCCATGTGGCGGGCATTTACGCCTTCGATATTAAAAATAAGATATTCGTCGGGTGTTGTTGCTGTAGGATCCTGAATGTTACCTGTAGTTGTTTTATCATTCCATTGTGTGAAATAGGCATTCAGGTTTGCAGTAAAAATACTGCTCCGGTATCCATAACCAATTTCGGCACTGTAAACTTTTTCGTTTACTGCTGTTGGGTTAATCAGGTTTTTATAATTCTGGAATACCGTGCTAAAATTAGGCTGGCGCTGCATATAACCACCATTTACAAATACATTATGATGTTCATCAATGTTATAGTTTGTACCGGCTTTGGCAGAAACCCCAAGAAAATGACGCCATTCGGTTACCTGGTCAACAGTGTAAGCTTTGGTTTCAAAAACCGAATTATAGTCCCTCATGTATTGTGGATGGTTACTTTCCCATTGATCAACCAATTCAGCGTTATTTTCAAGTTCGGTTTTAAAATCATCTGAAAAATATTGTGCAAAATCGTAACGTCGGTATGATCGATTTGAAAGTGTGGCAGACACAAAAGCTGATAGTTCATCGTTGTTATATTCGGCTTGAAGGAATAAACCTTCCCATAAAACTTCGCCATCGTTATCGTAATTAATTACGCCACCCTGGCGTACCGGGCGGTTGTAAAAGTTTACAGCGTCTGAATTTGCACGGTCGTAAACAAAGTCGGCTCCAAACAGGTCATCGGCCTGTTGCCAGTGTTCTCCATAATAGTAGCGTAAATCAACACCGGCAAGGTAATCAAAATCTCCAACCGATTTCTTTAATGTAGACAATCCGCCAAACCAACGGTGATTGTTATATGAGTTTTGAAAATAAAGTCCGGCACCATTACCGTTAGCTGCATATTCCAAATTTTCCTGATAAGCTTTATCCCAATCGATTTGACCTTCTTCGTTAAAGGTTAACGATACTTCGTTTTCGGTTGAGTAACCACCACCACCAACTCCATACGATCCGTATATTGACGAACTTAGATACGTATCGGGGTCGATGTCGAAATAATGGTTTAATATGGCAACAGGTTTATGGTAGAAGTTTGTTGAATTGCTATAAAATTGTCCGTTCAAATATCCCCAGTCCTCATTAAAACGGTGGCCTTCTTCACGGTTTTTTAGCACATCGAGGCTCATCATCCCATAACGTTGAGCATGTTCCTGGGGTGCACCAAAAACGGTAAAAGCTAACTGATGTCGTTCGTTTATTTTTTTAGAAACATTGAAAAAATATGAATATCCTTCGAAAGGTGTCCCTTCAACATATCCATCGCCTTTAGTTTTTGAAAACATCATGGTAATGGCCCAGTCGTTTTCTAACAATCCTGTTGAAAAGGTAGCACCAACTTTTTGGTAATTGTTATTCCCCATGTTATAGAAAACACTGCCACCTTTTTTGGTGTCAGTCGTTTTTGTTAAAACATTGATGGTGCCGCCTACAGAAGGAACTGCAATTTTTGAGGCTCCGATACCTCGTTGAACCTGCATGGTACGGGTTACATCCGACAAGCCGGCCCAATTTGACCAGTAAACCCGGTCGTTTTCCATACCATTTACAGGCATACCGTTAATCAACACGGCAACATTTTCGCTGCCAAAACCACGAATACGAACATCGGCATCGCCAAAACCACCACCACGCTTAGTAACATAAACTCCCGGTGAGGTTTTCAGTATTTCAGGAAACTCTTGTGTCCCTAATTTTTCCTCAATTTGTATAGGTTTAATATTGGTAACGGCAACAGGTGTTTGGCGGTCGATGGCAATATTGGCCAAAACCCTGATTTCGTTAATGCCTATGGCATCGGTTTTCATTTTAATGACCGACAAATCAACCATGTTTTTACTGGTTGCATCCACATTAATTGTTTGGTCCTGATATCCGATGAAAGAGATCTCAAGCGTGAAACCTGATACCGGTAAATTATTTAAGACAAAACTGCCGTCAACTCCGGTAACTGTTCCCCTTGTTGTTCCTTGTTGTACAACTGTTGCACCAATTAAGGGCTCTTCCGTATTCTCATCAAGTACAATTCCTTTGACACTTACTTGTGCATAAATTGAACAGGTGATGAACAATAAAAAAAATAGCGTAGAAATTTTTCTCATAATCTGCTTAAATTTTGGGCATAAAGATATTCTGAATGATTGTTTCAATATAAGAATTGTGCATTATTTTTTAGTTTATTTTTGATTGATATGTTATATAAAAAATTATTATTTGGCAGAACAGATTTTAACCAGTAAAAATAATTTTTATCCACCGGGATGAAAAAGACTAATGTCATGTTTTTGCAAAGACCGCTAACTTATCGCCTCAATAATTAAACCAACGAAAAGCCATTTTGTTAAATTTATAGAACACAAAATGATATGGGGACATACATGTCTTAAATTAAAACATATTTTTCTAACTTTGCGCCCTGTTTAACTACCAAGGAGGTTATTATGGATACTGATGTAACAACTGCAATAGATAAAAAAATAGAGCTCAACGGGTTTTACGATGAAAATATTCCACAAAACATTAATATCGTGGAAGAGATTAAGCGTTTGAAAAAAGAAAAAAATGCTGTAATTCTTGGCCATTATTATATTGAAGGCGAACTGCAGGATATATCAGACTTTGTGGGCGACAGTTTGGCACTGGCACAGGAAGCTGCACGTACCGATGCCGATTTAATTGTTTTTGTTGGTGTTCATTTCATGGCCGAAACAGCTAAAATTATTAACCCCGAAAAGAAAGTTATCCTGCCTGATATGAAAGCGGGTTGCTCGTTGGCCGATTCGGCCCCGATTGACGAGTTCAGGAAATTTAAAGCAAAATATCCCGACCATAAAGTAATAAGCTACATCAATTGTACCGCCGATTTAAAAACCGAAACCGATATTGTTTGCACTTCATCTAACGCGGTGAAAATTGTTGAAAGCTTCCCGAAAGATGCCAAGCTCATTTTTGGGCCCGACAAAAACCTGGGCAACTACATTAACTCACTTACAGGCCGCAATATGGTACTTTGGGATGGTGCCTGCATGGTACACGAAGAGTTTTCAGTTGAAAAAATAACCAACCTGATGGACGAACATCCCGATGCCGAGGTTATTGCGCATCCTGAATGTGAGAAACCGGTATTATTGCTTGCAAAGCATATCGGCTCAACTTCGGCACTGTTAAAATATGTGCAGGAAAGCGATGCCCAAAAATTTATCGTGGCTACTGAAAGCGGTATTTTGCATCAAATGAAAAAGGTTTGTCCCGATAAAATCTTCATACCTGCACCTTCAAACGATTCAACTTGTGCGTGCGATGATTGCTTTTATATGAAACTTAATTCGATGCGTAAGCTTTACCTGTGCCTCAAAAACGAAGTGCCCGAGGTTAAACTCAGCGATGAAGTGATCGAGAAAGCCAAAAAACCAATTGAGAGGATGTTGGAAATATCGTAGAGTGTGATCTATTATTTCATGTCTAAAATATAACGATCTATTGTTATTTGCACTCATAATTTATAGAAATACAGTTTTTGCGCCTGTTATTCTTGCTCTGCACATACATTTCATGCATGATGAGTTATAACGTAATGAACAACTTGATGCTTGTTTGGTATTCGATTATTCTAAAACAAGATAATAATGAAAACTGAGATGTTCAAATTCTCTGTGCTCTCCGCGCTATCGGGTGTTAGTATTTTAACTTAATAATTTGCAGTAAATCCCTCCTTTTTCACTACTTTCGTTATACAAATAAGTAGTTTTCACTATGTCTCATGTCTAAAATCTCATAATCTCACATCTATAAAATGAAAGTCTGTATTGCCGAAAAACCCAGCGTAGCCCGTGAAATTGCCCGAATATTGAAAGCCAATAGTCGTAAAGATGGTTATTTTGAAGGCAACGGTTATCAGGTAACATGGACTTTCGGGCATCTATGCACACTCAAAACCCCCGACGATTATACCCCCCAATGGAAATCCTGGCGTCTGAACATGCTCCCGATGATCCCACCCCGTTTTGGCATAAAGCTTATCGATAACGATGGGATTGAAAAACAATTCAATACCATTAAAAGCTTGCTTGACAATTGCGATGAAGTGATAAATTGCGGCGATGCCGGAATTGAAGGGGAAGTGATACAACGATGGGTGATACTTAAAGCTCAATGCGAAAAGCCCTTAAAGCGTTTGTGGATATCGTCGATGACCGATGAAGCCATAAAAGAGGGTTTTGAAAAACTGAAAAAAGGTACCGATTTTGACCGGCTTTATGCAGCCGGAAATGCCCGGGCAGTGGGCGATTGGTTGCTTGGTATGAATGCCAGCCGGCTGTACACCCTGAAATACGCAAACGGCAAAGGGGTGCTTTCAATAGGACGGGTACAAACGCCAACACTGGCATTGCTTGTAAACCGTCACGAAGAAATTCAAAACTTTGTTTCGGAACCTTTTTGGGAAATCAAGACCAACTATCGAGATGTAACTTTTAACTCAACCAAAGGACGGTTTTCAAGTGTTGGGGAAGCACAAAAAGTAATTGATGATATTAAAGAAAAGCCTTTTGAAATTATCTCGTTCGAGAAAAAGAAAGGTAAAGAAGCTCCGCCTAAACTGTTTGACCTTACCGCTTTACAGGTTGAATGCAACAAAAAATTCAACTTTAGTGCTGATGAAACCCTCAAGTTAATCCAGGGCTTGTACGAGAAAAAAATGGTGACATACCCACGTGTTGATACTACATTTTTACCAACCGACATGCACCCGAAAATTGCCGGGATCCTGAAGAAAATGGAACCGTATGCTAATTTCACACAGCCATTGTTGCAAAAGCCCATTAAGAAGAATAAAAAAATATTTGACGATAAAAAAATTACCGACCACCATGCTATTGTTCCTACCGGCGTTACCCCAACGGGTTTACATCAAGAAGAAAAACGGGTGTACGATGCCATAGCCCGGCGCTTTATTGCTGCTTTTTACCCCGATTGTTTGGTGATGAACACAACGGTGATGGGAAAAACTGGTAAGCATGAATTTAAAGCAACCGGTAAAATTATTGAAAGCGAAGGTTGGCGGGCCCTGTACCCTAAAAAAGCTGAAAAAGGCGGTGGTAAGAACGAACAAATAATGCCCCATTTTGAAAAGGGAGAAAAAGGTGAACATAAGCCCGATTTGCTTGAAAAACAAACACAGCCGCCAAAATATTATACCGAAGCCACATTGCTAAGGGCCATGGAAACAGCCGGCAAACAGGTTGACGATGAAGAGTTGCGCGATGCCATGAAAGAAAACGGGATCGGCAGGCCGTCAACCCGTTCCAATATTATTGAAACATTGTTCAGGCGGCGCTTCGTGGTTCGCGAACGTAAGAACCTGGTGCCCACCCAAACCGGTGTTCAGCTTATTCACACCATAAAAAACGACTTGCTTAAATCGGCCGAACTTACCGGGATGTGGGAGAAAAAACTCCGACAAATTGAAACCGGACAGTACGAAGCCAAACAGTTTTTGGAGGAAATGAAGCAAATGGTTACCGACCTGGTAATAGAAGTTAAGCGCGAAAGCCATAAAACCATTGCCATTGAAGAAGAAAAAGAGGTAAAGCAGAAAAAAGCCGGTGATAAATCAACAACACAGGAAAAGAAAAAGCCAACCCGGAAGACCAACAAACCGGTTGAAATAACCTGCCCGAAATGTAAAAAAGGTATCATTCTGAAAGGCTCTACAGCTTTTGGGTGTAGTAATTTTAAAAATGGCTGCGGTTTTAAAATCATGTTTGAGCAATACGGCAAAAAGCTCACCGACAAACAAATACAAACCCTCATACAAAAAGGCAAAACCAGCAAAATTCAAAACCTGATTGTTGACGGGGAAAAGGTTGAAGGCGTGTTGAGGCTGGGGGAGGGGTTTGAGGTATTGGTGGGGTAGAAGATGCACTTTGATCAACATAGCAGGTGCAAAATAGACCCACTCAGCTCTTCACATCCTTGGATTTTGTCCAAATATGCTCAGATTTCACCTTGGATTTCGTCCAGATATTGAAGAGGGCATAAAGGTTTCACAAGCTATTTTTGACAATAAAAAACCCATTTTATCATTGCCGTTTCATGGAATTGAGGTGTTGATGAAAAATGGAGGCTTGTCTATCATATAAGTGTCAAACACGTTTATTTCCTCAAGATAGATAGTTTTTTTCAGCATCCTCAACGGCCTTGTCAAAAGCATCATAAATATTTTCATTTCCAACAAGTTTTGTAATACCGTTCTTGTCTAAGTCGTTTTTTACATCACTGTTAACACCCGACAGTTTTATGGAAATGCCGGCATCGCGTAAATATTCAATTGCTGATTTAAAATTCTGGATTCCGGTTGAGTCAATAAACGGTACATGCCGCATTCTTATTATCAATATTCTTGAAGCGAAGCCTACTGATTTGATTACATATGCATATTCTTTTGCCGATGCAAAAAACAAAGGTCCGCTAATTTCATAAACCGAAACATCTTTTGGTAAAATTGAATAGTCTTCCAGAACATCCGTATCTAGTTCTTTGGTAATGTCTTTTTCACTTACATCGGCCATGCGTTTCATAAACAGAATGGCCGAAAGTACTACACCAACTTCAATTGCTATTGTAAGGTCAACCAGTACCGTTAGGAAAAAAGTAGATAATAATACCAGTTTATCAAACCATGAGTTTTTGAGAGTGGAAACAAACGATCGCCATTCGCTCATGTTATAAGCCACAACAATTAAAATACCGGCCAGGCACGACATGGGGATTAGCTTTGCCCATTTTCCGAAAAATAGCATGATAAGCAATAATGTTATGGCGTGTGTAATGCCTGAAATGGGTGTCCGGCCATCGTTTTTCACGTTAGTGGCGGTACGGGCAATGGCGCCCGTTGCGGGTATTCCGCCAAAAAATGGTGTAACTATGTTGGCTATACCTTGTGCAATAAGTTCGGTATTTGAACGATGATTACCACTTATCATTCCGTCTGATACAACAGCCGACAGTAACGATTCGATACTGCCAAGCAATGCTATGGTAAGTGCCGGCGCCAAATAATTTTTTAATTCGTGAATTTCAAATCCCGGAACGGTTATACTAATGTTCCCGGGGATTTCCCCAAAAAAAGATTCAATGGTTGTAACGGGTAGGTCAAACAACTGTACAATCAGTGTTGTAACAATGATTGCTATAAACGAGCCGGGTATTTTTTTTGTAATATATTTTGAGAAAATGATCATCAAAATGCTAGCAAGGGTGATGATAAGGGCGAGCGGATTAATACTTTCTAAACTTTCAAAATAAATGCCCCATTTAGAAATAAAATCAGAGGGTGCCTCGCTAATATCCAGTCCTAAAGCATCTTTAACCTGTGTTGAAAAAATAACCAGTGCAATACCACTTGTGAAACCAATGACCAGTGGGTTAGGTATAAATTTCAATAATGATCCTAGTTTGAGTACCCCAAAAAGGATCATGAAAATACCAGCCATGATGGTTGATATGATTAATCCATCAATGCCGTATTGCTCAACAATGCCATACACAATTACAATGAAAGCACCGGTTGGTCCACCAATTTGTACCCGGCTGCCACCAAATACCGAAATTAGTAAACCGGCAACAACGGCGGTAATAATTCCTTTTTCGGGCGAAACACCCGATGCCACAGCAAATGCAATAGCAAGCGGTAATGCAACGATTCCTACAACAATACCGGCCATAACGTCGGTAGTAAACTGCTTTTTGCTCAACCCCGATTTTAGGATTGAGAAAAGCTTTGGCTTGAATATTTGAGCCATATGTAAAAGTATTAAAATGTATTATAATGCAGGCGCAACAGGTATGTTCCGGTTGTGGAGCTGTATAA
>JASMTI010000176.1:0-27778 GCA_041694375.1 Bacteroidales bacterium
TATTGAAATTCCGGCCCACGACAGGGGCTTTTACGCTTTAAAAGATGTACCTCATGGGTTGGTCAGTGAAAAGCTATATTATTCCGAGATTACTGAATCATGGCGACGTTGTTTTGTATATACGCCTCCGGGGTATTATACCGATGTAAGCAAGCATTACCCTGTTCTTTATCTTCAGCACGGAAGTTTTGAAGATGAAACCGGATGGTCCAATCAAGGACATGCCAATCTTATTCTTGATAATCTGATTGCCGGGAAAAAGGCTGTTCCGATGATCATTGTAATGGATAACGGCTATGCATTTAAGCCACAAAGCAGTGACACAGATGGTCGACCTGCCATGGCATTCGAAGAGGTTATGATGCAGGAAATAATTCCGATGACCGATGACTGCTTCCGTACCATTAAAAATCGCAATAACCGCGCGATTGCAGGTCTTTCCATGGGGGCAAACCAAACCATGCGCATTGCCATGAACAATCTTGACCACTTTGCATACTATGGTGGTTTTAGTGGCACAGCCAATTATCCCAGTTCAGATGAAATTGATGTAAAATCATTTTTGGACGGGGCATTTAACGATGGTAAAAAGGTAGATGAACAGCTAAAAGTATTGTGGTTGGGCATTGGCACCAAAGAGCCTGAACCTTTCCCAGGATCAATCGGAGCGTTTATTAATATGCTGAAAAAGCAGGGCATTCAGTACGAGTTTTACGAATCGCCTGAAACTGCCCATGAATGGCTCACATGGCGACGTTCATTACATCAGTATGCACAATTGTTATTCAAATAAAAAACAAATGAAACGAGCATTATTCGGACACAAATCACAACCGAGAATAGCTTGTCCCGAGCATCGGGAACTAAATGCGAGTTCCCCCGATAAATCGGGGCAGGCTATGAGTCACCTTTGAAAATAATAAATTTAGACGAATGAAGTATTTTCTTGTCTTTTGGGCATTCTGGATACAAACAAGTTTTGTTTGTTTTGGGCAGCTGCGTGAAAACTCGGTACCGGCACCAACAAACATCAATCAAAACCAGTGCCCTTGCATAATGCCCGACAACAGTGTTTTTTTTCAGGTAAAGGCGCCTAAGGCACATCAAGTTCAAATTGATTTAGGTAAGAAGTACGACATGGAGAAAGGTGCGGATGGTGTTTGGACGGTTCGCACCGAACCTGTTGAACCTGGGTTTCACTATTATTTTTTGGTGATTGACGATGTGCCGGTTGCCGACCCTGCAAGTCAATCGTTTTTCGGAACGGGTAAAATGACCAGTGGTATAGATATTCCGGAGGAAAACGTAGATTTTTATGATGTTTTGGATGTGCCTCATGGTACTGTTCGTTCAGAATACTATTATTCAAAGGTAACCGATAGCTGGAGACGGTTATTTGTATATACACCCCCGGGTTATGTGCAAAATCCAGAAAAAAAATATCCAGTGGTTTATTTACAACACGGTGGTGGCGAAGATGAAACCGGTTGGGTGAAACAGGGTAAAACTAATTTTATTCTCGATAACCTGATTGCAGAGGAAAAAGCCAAGCCCATGATCGTGGTTATCGCAAATGGAAATGTACGTTCTGGTTTTGGAGGAGGGTACAGCAGCGAAGGTATGAGAGGGTTTAAAAATGAAATGATCCAAAATATAGTGCCGTTTATCGATAAAAACTATCGTACTATTGCCAATGCAAAACATCGTGCAATCTGCGGTTTGTCGATGGGTGGGGGACAATCGTTTTATGCCGGCCTCGAAAATCCCGATGTTTTCAGTTCAGTGGGTATTTTCAGTTCTGGTATCTTTGGTGGTATACGAAATATATCGGGCAATGCCTTCGATGCCGAAAAAGAAATCCCCGGTTTGCTAAGCAATTCTGATGCTTTCAATAAAAAGCTCGATTTATTTTATATTTCGTGCGGCGAGGGCGATATGAGGATTGAGCATACAAAAAATGCTGTTGCTACAATGAGGGATAAAGGTTTAGACGTAGAATTTAACTCTTTCCCGGGCGACCACGAATGGCAAGTTTGGAGAAAATCGTTTCACGATTTTGCATCCCGGATTTTTAGTTTTTAATATTATTATCTTAATGAAAACCATAACTATATGAATAAAATTTTAATTTATGCAGCTGCATTCTTCTTATTGGTGCCTTTTGCTCTAAATGCACAACAAGCCAATGTAAACCTGGATTACAATCCACAGGAAGATACGGATGGTTATACACCATTTAGCGCACAGGTAAACTCGCCTGAAGTACATGATGACCAAACAGTAACATTCCGTGTAAAAGCACCCAATGCAAAAATAGTTGAATTACCTGCCGGGGCGATCCATACTGCCCTTGACAAAGGGCGTGAACCCATTCCCTTCATCAAAGGGGAAGATGGTATCTGGGCTTTGACCATTGGTTCGCTCCCTCCCGACATGTATGCTTATCACCTGCGGGTTGACGGCGTGCAAATTGCCGACCCCAATAACACGTATGCTGCCTTTACGGCCATGCCTCCATACAGCCAGTTAATTGTTCATGGCGAAGGCCCGGCATATTACGATGCCCAAAATGTTCCGCACGGTAACGTTACACGCCATGTTTATCATTCGGGTGTAACCAAAGGCGAACGCGAACTCTATGTTTATACCCCTCCGGGATATAATCCTGATAAAAAATACCCGGTACTTTATTTATTAGGTGGGAGTGGCGAATTGCCTTCAAACTGGGTGTATGATGGAAGGGTTAATTTCATCATGGACAACCTGCTTGCCGAAGGAAAAGCCGAACCCATGATCATTGCCATCCCAAATAATCAGGTGATCCACCGTAACCATCCAAATCATGCCGACCTGACCTTCGATATCTTTGAAAAAGAACTCCGGAATCATGTAATCCCACTGGTTGATAAAAGTTATAACACCCTTCAGTCACCTAAAGGCAGGGCTATCTCGGGTTTATCAATGGGGGGCCGTCACAGCATGTTTATCGGTTTCCGTTCACTCGATTTGTTTGCCAACTTTGGAATACTTAGCGCAGGCGATACAAATGCTGAAACATCGTTAAAGCATTTTTTAAATGATCCTGATGTAAATGAAAAAGTTGATTATCTTTTTGTAGGGCAAGGCACAAAAGAAGCCCAAAGTTTTTTTAATCAAAGGTGCCAGGCACTTCATGATGCTTTGGGAAACCATAAAATTGACCATGAATATTACATTGGTGGAAACGGCGGGCATGACTGGTCCACCTGGCGGCATTTATTATATTACCGGTTTTTGCCAAACCTTTGGGAGTGAAATGTTTTAATTATTGCTTTTGTTTTTTTCAGGGTATGGCATTATCTGCGAGGGATTCTCGCCAAATTCTTTCTTAAAACAAGTTGTAAAATAATTGGGGTCATTAAACCCTGTTTGGTATGCAGCTTCAGATACCCTGCACCCCTCTTCGCTGATAAGTTGATATGCCTTTTTAAGGCGTATCGACTTAATTAGGTTGTTGGGGGTTATGCCTGATAACGATTTTACTTTTCGGTGTAATTGAGCTAAGCTGACTGAAAAATGGACAGAAAGAAATTCAACATTCAACTCATGGTTCATCATGTTTTCTTCTATCAATTTTTTCAAGTCAATAATAAAGTCAACATCTTTTTGAGGTAAGGTTTTGTATAGGTTTTTAGGTACAGATGTGCTAAATTTTTCAAATAGTTTATTGCGCCTTTCCAACAATGAAAATATGTGTGCATCAAGTAGGCGGATATCAAAGGGTTTTGTTAAATAAACATCAGCACCGGTGTTCAAACCTTTAACTTGCTGTTCAACAGTGTTATTTGCAGTAAGCATAACAATGGGTGTATGTGATGTGTTAAAGTCGGCCCTCAGTGCTTTGCAAAATTCATAACCATTCATTTTGGGCATTTGCACATCGGTTAAGATAATATCAAAGCTAATATCTCTTGCCAAATTCAATCCATCAAAACCATTGGCTGCTGAATGAACGTGGTAGTTTTTTTGAAAATGTCCGGTTAGATAGGGCCTGAGTTCATCATTGTCTTCAACCACCAAAATTCGAGGTGTGTTTTGTTTCGTATGTACGGTATTTTTAGTAGCATCCGGATGAGCGGGCCCAGAGTTTTGTTTATAACTAACAATTTCATCTTTATGATATGACTCTTCGCTTATGGGGATGGTTATACAAAAAGTTGTCCCAATTCCCGGTGTTGAATCAACACGTATCCTGCCATGGTGTATTTTAACAAGCTCTTTTACTATAGAAAGGCCAATGCCGGTTCCTTCCGGGTTTCTTGTTTGAGGTTTATTTCCTTTGTAAAATCGTTCAAATATTTTGTCTTTGTCATTTTCGGGTATTCCTATTCCGCTATCAGAAACTTTAAGCTCAATTTTGCGTGTTTTTTCTTCTTCTATTTCTTGTAAGGTAATATCAATTATTCCGCCTGTTGGTGTAAACTTTAAGCCATTTGATAAAAGGTTCCATAATATTTTTTCAATTTTTTTTGTGTCAACAAAGCCAAATAAATATTCGTTGGCATTAAATGATAATTTAACCGATTTGTTCCTGCATTCCTCAGAAAATGCTTCATAATTATCTTTAATTAAAGCCGAGATATCAATTTCTCTCACTTCAAGCTTAAATTGGTTATTGTTAATTTTCCTAAAATCGAGCAGGTCGGTAATTAGATTGAACAGACGGTTGGAATTCCGGTTGATAATTGAAAGTTTATTGATCTGTTCATTGCTGAGGTTTTTACTTTGCAGTAAATCATTAACCGGAGCGCTTATAAGGGTTAACGGGGTTTTAAGGTCGTGTGATATATTGGTGAAGAATTCCAATTTTTTTTCAGTCAGTTCATGTTCTTTTTGCAATTTATATTCTGAAATTTCTTTCTGTTTTAATAATTCAACCCTTTTTAAAAATGCGTATATTGATAAGTATAATATTGTGAAAAACAGTATGATATAAACTATGTAAGCATACAGGCTCAAATACCACGGTGCTTTAATTTTAAGAATTAAACGAGTTGTTTTAACAAGTTGGCTCTTATCGGCACTTCTTATTTCGAACGTATAGGTTCCAGGCGACAAATTTGTATAGGTCGTGAAATTCGTTTCCCCCTGGTAATTCCAGTTATCTTCGAGCCCTGTAAGCCGGTACTCATAATTTTGGTATTGCGAGAAACTTTTGTTTTTGGTGAAAAAATGGATGGTAAATGAATTCTTGTTGTATGGTAAGATTATTTTCTGAGTTTCTTCAAGTGCTTTTGACAGATATTGGTTTCCCTGTGGGCTACGGATACTTTGGTTTTGAAAACTGATATCCGATATCACTACTTTGCTTGGTATGGTATCGGTATCCACTTTGGATGGATCGACAATTGTAAAACCGGCCAGTGAACCAAAAACAATCCGTCCATCCGATAACGTTGCTGAAACCCTGTCCTGAAATTCGTTGGAGGGCAAGCCATCGCGGTGGTTATAGTTTAGAATTTCATTGGTTTCAGTATCGAAACGGCAAATACCTTTTATGGTACTGATCCAAAGAAAGCGGTCATCAGTAGATTCGACCCTGAGCAGTGTGTTTGAAGGTAGTCCGTCTTTTTTAGTCCATCTTTTCAATAGGGTACCGTCCGATGATATGCAAATTAGCCCATCGTTTGATGAGGTTATCCAGTAATTATCATTATGGTTGTGGTAAAAGTCGGTTATTGTGCTTTTGAGCCGGGCGTTTAAATTTTGTAATTTATTTTCAATTATATTTTCGCTCCAGTTAATATGGTATAGGCCTAAATCGGAAATAACAGCCAATAATTCACCTTGTTGATTTCTTCGCATTGAATTCATCAAAAAATATGTAATGTTGCTCCCTTTGTTATAGAGTTCGAAAACATTGCTCTTTCTGGTGCTTTTGTTAAAATTTAAAAGAATTTTTGTTTGAAACTGTGTCAATAATAACAGGTTGTTTGGACTAACTTCTTTTATGTCAACAATCTGTTGCATCTCGTTGGGGTTTTTGCTACATGGGTGATATGTATTTATTAGGTCTAAATCCGATGAAAATTTACCTAGTAGTCCATCGTAAGTGCCTGCCCAAACGTTATTATCTGTGTCAACACATAGTGCAGTTGCTTTTGTCCCGTTAATTTCTTTTTGCAATTTGTCAGCCTGCAAATTTGTAAAATGGTTGGTTTTTATATCCCATTGCGACAATCCATAATTGGTTCCAAAATATATTTTAGGTTCATTTACAAAAACCGATACCCCTTCATTGGCTACTAAGGAATTGTTATTGCCTTTTTCGGGGATAATGTTACGGAAAAGTTGCTTATCAGGCAGTATGCAGGTTAAGCCGGCACCATAAGTAGCTAACCATATTTCATTGTTTTTGCCTAACAGAATATCATAAATGCTGTTGCTTGTTGTTGATATGTCCTTGCTATTTCGGTCATATTTTCTAAGAAAATCCAGGTTTTTATCAAACACAATAATTCCATTGCCATCGGTTGCTGCCCATATTTCATTACCAATCCTTAAAAAATCTTTAAAAAAGTAATGATTGTCAACCTCAACTTTTTTTACGTGCCTGTTCCCTGAAATAGTGTAAAGCCCGCCATTATACAAACCAACCAGTATTATATCATCGATAATAGATATTTGTGAAACGGGTAAGTCATTTAAGTAGGTAGCCTTAGCTGTTTTGATTTCATCATTATAACCGAAAAGCTGAAGCCCATCATTTCTTTTACTCACCCACATTCCTTCGTCAGAAAAACAAAAGTCTGAAATTTTGTTGCCCTGGTGAATAAGAACAGCTTCATTGTTTTTTAACTTATAAATGTTCGACATCATCAGGAAGTATATATTGCCTTGTTTTTCAGTTATTTTAGCAATATATCCGTTGGTAACCTTTTCAAAAAAATCGGTAACCGGATTGTATTCGTATAACCCGTTGTTTGTAGCAGCCCATAGTGTATTTGCCGAATCGTAATAAAGCTGAATAATCCCATCATCAGAAAGTTCTTTGTATATTTTAAAGTCTTTTCCGTTGTAACGTGCCACGCCACTATTTGTCCCAATCCATATATAGCCATATTTGTCCTGTGTCAGGCAAGTAGTAATATTCCTGGGAAGGCCATCAATTTCGGTAAAATGCAAATACCTTTCAGATGCAGATGCAGAACAAAAAAGGGTTTGAAAAAGTACAACCCCTATAAATATAAATTTTTTAATTTGCATATTGCTTATTTAATACAAAGCACAATTTTGAAAAATAGTGATAAATTGCAGGTAACTACAAATGTAATAAAGTTATTTTCAACTTAACCCGCTAATATGTATACGTATTATTGACATTATACGGTCAAGCGAATCAAAATGATAGAAATCAAAAGATTTTAGAGATTTTTTTAAAGGCAGTTCAACGTTGGTCTATATAGATTTGGGGTACCTAATAATTTATAAAATCTAAAATTGAAAAGAATGAAGCCTTATTTTTTAATTCTCTTTATCGTTTTTACAATAATTGTGTGTCCGGCGTATGCACAGAAATCATCCCCAAAAGAAAGAACACGGACCATTAGCATTAACTTTCTTGATGAAAAAGGCCCTTTGAACAAAATGTTCAATAAATGTGTGGGGGCAGGACGTGCTAACGAGGGACTGCGTGCCGATTGGCAGCAACAATTGGCTTATGTGAAAAAAGAATGCGGATTCCGCTATATCCGTTTTCATGGTCTTTTTACCGACGATATGGGTATTTACCGTGAAGATAAAAACGGCAATCCAGCGTATAACTATATGTATGTTGATGCTTTGTTCGATTATTTACTCAGCATTGATATGAAACCTTTTGTTGAGCTTGGTTTTATGCCCAATGCGCTTGCAAGCGGCCCGGAAACTGTTTTTTGGTGGCGTGGAAATGTTACGCCGCCAAAAGACCATGACAAGTGGGGCGCCCTTGTAAAAAACATTGTACAGCACTGGACTGACCGTTATGGTGAGGAAGAAGTAAAAACCTGGTATTTCGAGGTATGGAACGAACCGAACCTAAAACCCGGGTTTTGGACCGGCACGATGCAAGATTATTTCAAATTGTACCAATATAGCGCAAAGGCGGTAAAAAGCGTAAATCCTGATTACCGAATTGGCGGCCCGGGTACAGCCGGGGCAGCCTGGGAGGAAGAAATGATCGATTTTTGCATTGAGAACGACGTTCCTATTGATTTTGTCAGCGCCCATTCTTATGGCGTAAACCAAGGTTACCTCGATGAGTATGGAAATTCGGGTACCGTGCTAGCCCCTCAGGAATTTGCAGTAAGTGGCGATGTGCTGCAATCGCGCAAAGAAATTGCAAGTTCTCCAAAACCAAACCTGGAATTGCATTATACAGAATGGAGCGCTTCGTATACTCCATCTGACCCAATTCACGACAGTTACCACTCAGCTTCGTATGTATTGCAAAAACTAAAACAAGTGGGCGATGCTGCTCAATCCATGTCGTATTGGGTTTTTACCGATATTTTTGAAGAGTCGGCACCACGCTTTACCCCTTTTCATGGTGGTTTCGGGATGTTGAACACCCAAGGCATTAATAAACCGGTATTTTATGCTTACCAGTTTCTCAATCGTTTGGGGGATACTGAGTTGGTGAATACTGATAAAATGTCGTGGGCAGCCAAAGATTCAAAAGGTAACATCCAGGTGCTGGCCTACGATTTTACCCATACCCATCCCGGTGACTCGGTAAACAACCAGGAATATTACATTCGCGATTTGCCTTCTGTAGAAAAAGGAAAGCTGAAAATAGACCTTGAAGGTTTACCTGCCGGGAACTATTCATTTGAACTATATAAAGTGGGGTACCGTTGCAATGATGCCTACACAACTTATTATGATTTGGGCAGGCCAAACCAATTGACCAAATTGCAAGTTGAGAAAATAAAAAAGCTCAATAGTGGTAAGCCAATTGAGGGCGAAATTATAAAAGTGAAAGCGGATGGGGTTTTTACAAAGGAGCTCCCATTGCGGGAAAACGATGTTTATTTCCTTAACCTTGTAAAACTTTGATTTATGCTTACAAAAGAAATAATTTGCGTTTGGGTATTTCTAATGTGCTTCTCTATAGCAAAAAGTCAGGATGTTGCCATAACCATTAATGCCGATCAGGATAAAATAGCGGTTTCGCCGTATATTTATGGGCTTAACAATGGTTTTGATAAATCTGCTCAGTTTTACAAGGATGCCGGGGTACGCTTTTCGAGGATGAACCAGGGTAACAACGCTACTAAATACAATTGGCGCAAAAAAATATCGAGCCACCCCGACTGGTACAACAATGTTTATACAAATGATTGGGATAAAAAGTCAACCGATTATTCTGCAAACCATCCCAACATGCAGTTTATGTGGGCATTTCAGCTTTTAGGGAGGGTGGCTTCAAGTACCGCCCATAATTTTAACGATTGGGAGTACAATAATTCACAATGGTGGGAAGGGGTTACCCAAAATTTAGCAGGGGGTGGCGTTCCCAATGAGGATAATCCTGGTGGGGATGCACTGGTTGAAGGCGATGTCAATCTTTACACGCAGGAATGGCCTGCAGACTCAACAGTAGGTATTTTAAATTATTGGTTTGGTGACGGTGGTTTGGGGTTGAACAAAAATCAGTTCCTCTACTGGAGTATGGACAACGAAGCCGATATTTGGGTCGGGACGCATGATGATGTGATGAAAGACGGGCAGTTGCCTGCATCGGAGTTTATGGACAAGTACATTGAAGTGGCCAAAAAAGCCCGAGCCTTGTTCCCCGAAATTAAAATTTGCGGTCCTGTAACCACAAGCGAGTGGCAATGGTTTAAATGGGGCGATGAAAGCATCAGGATAGACGGGAAATATTACACTTGGCTCGAATACTTTATTAAACGTTGCGCCGACGAAGAAAAAGAATCGGGCGTAAGGGTGTTGGATGTGTTTGATATCCATCATTATCCTTATGCCCCAACCCATAAAGATGCACTGCAAAACCACCGGATATTTTATGATGAGGGCTATGTTTATCCGGGGGCTAATGGAATTAAGACCATCAATGGGGGATGGGATAATTCTCAAAACAAAGAATATATTTTTAAGCGTATAGAAGATTGGTTAGATAAGCATTATGGTGAAGGACACGGGATAACACTTGCCCTTAGCGAATGGAGCCCGGGCCCTGATGAGCCTAACCTTGCTTCGGTTATTTATGCCACCCACCTCGGAACTTTTGCTAACCATGGGGTAGAGTTTTTTACCCCGTGGAATTGGTTTACGGGCATGTGGGAGTCGTTACACCTGTTTAGCCGGTATGCCAAGGGATTTAGTGTTTCGAGTTCTTCAACCGACGAGAATATGGTTTCGGCATATACAACCGTTAATGAATCATCCGATTCCATGACTGTAATCATCGTGAACCGAGATATGAACTCGGAACGTGAAGTAACAGTTAACATTAATGATTTTTCAACCACCGATGGGGCTTACAAGACTTTACAATTATCATCGTTGCCTGCCTCTGAAACATTTAAGTCGCATGCCCGCAATGCACTTAAAAGTGATGAAATTTCTGTCGAATCTAATTTATTTACGGTTACTGTGCCAGCACTTTCAACAACCGCGATAATTTTGGCACAAAACCCTGCAACAGGGATTGACAATCTGATTAATGATGAAGATGAAGTTAACATCTATCCCAACCCTGTAGAAAATGAATTGTACATTAGCATGGGGTCAAATGTTGCCGAACCAACACAAATTACCGTGTTCGACCAGCAAGGAAGAAGAATCAATGTATTGGATACTTATTATGATGGAAACCCGCCCATCAAGGTTGATTTGTCATCGTTACAACAAGGATATTATTTCCTTTCGGTGCGGAATAGAAAAACAACAATAACAAAACGCTTTGTAGTGAAACGATAGAAGGTATTAAAACAAAAATATATGAAAATAATGCGCATTACTTTTTTGGTTTTCTTGTTTATCGTGTTTGTGGGCAATGTTGTAGGCCAAAGAATCTACAAAAACCCTGTAATTACAGGCATGAACCCCGACCCGAGCGTATGCCGGGTTGGAAATGATTATTACCTGGTTACTTCTACGTTTGAATATTTTCCGGGTGTGCCGGTGTACCATAGTAAAGACCTGGTTAATTGGAAACATATAGGCCATGCTTTGCACACTAAAACCAATTGCCCGTTGGGAGGTGCTTATTCGTCAGGGGGGAATTATGCCCCGGCCATTCGCTATAACGATGGTGTTTTTTACGTTACTTGTACTAATTACGGAGGTGAAGGCTCGCAAGGGGCTTTCTATGTAACGGCCACCAACCCTGCAGGCCCGTGGTCGGATCCCGTTTGGGTTGGCAACTGGAACGTTGACCCTTCCATTATGTTTGCTAATGACAGTATGTATTGGGTGAGCCCCGATAATAAAGGAAGCTTTATGGTTGGGACTTTCGATCCGGTGAAGAAAGAATTTATAACACCGCTTAAATTGATTGCATCGGGCTTGGGGGGGTCTTCACCTGAAGGGCCACACATGTACAAGATTAATGATTATTATTATTTAATGTCGGCCGAGGGTGGTACAGGATATGAACACCGCGAAGTAATCCAGCGCAGCAAATCGCCATATGGCCCTTTTGAGTCAAGCCCGTATAACCCGGTTATTTCAAATATGAAAAAACCCGAAAGCCCCTTTCATGCCATTGGTCATGCCGACCTGGTTCAACTGCCCGATAGCAGCTGGTGGATTTTTACGTTGGGTATCAGGCCCAAAGGCGGTAAATACCACCACCTTGGCCGAGAAACCTTTTTAGCCCCTGTTCGTTGGACTGATGATGGCTGGCCCATTGCCGGCGATAATGGCTTCATGATGGAAACATTTATTGCCCCTGACCTTCCTGAACATGTTTGGGAAAAAGACCCCGTGCGCGATGATTTTATTCGGCCTGAACTTGGTCTGCAATGGAACTTTATTAGAAACCCGTACGATTCCGACTGGTCGCTAACTGAAAAACCGGGCTGGTTGAGGCTGAACGGTTCAAAAGTGAGCCTTTCAGATACAGATTCCCCGGCTTTTGTCGGTAGAAGGCAATGCGACTTTAATATGGTGGCTTCAACAAAAATTAATTTTACAGCAACAGCACCAAACGAAGAAGCTGGTATGGTGTTACGGGGAAATGATGAAAACCATTACGATTTTTTCATATCGTTAGTTGATGGGAAGCGGGTAGTAACACTGAGGAAATTTCTTAATAATAAAGTAGAAGAAAAAAAACATGTTGAAGTGCCACCGGGTGCACTCATCTTAAAGATAAGAGCTACTGAGCTTGAATATACTTTTTGGGTCCAGACAGAAAACAAGGATGCCCAAAAAGTTGGAACTGCCCTCACTAAAAATATATCGACCGAAAAAATTGGGGGGTTCATTGGTGCCTTTATTGGTATGTATGCCTCAGGTAACGGTAGCGCAAACAACAACCCTGCTGATTTTGATTGGTTCGATTACGAGGGGAAGGACTGAGATGAAGCAATCTCTTACAATAAACAAATAAGTTTGAAAATATAGATTATGAAAATAATTATTAAACACTTATTGCTCGCAACAATCGTCATTTTACTGTTGGGAACTGCCGTGAGCGCACAAGTACTCTACGTTGGTGCCAACTACCATCCGCACGACCACAAAAATATTGAAAAGATCAAAACAGACATCAGGCTGATGAAAGAAGCCGGGCTAAATGTAGTCCGTCTAGGACATTTGGCATGGGACAGTTACGAACCTGCCGAAGGAAAATTCGATTTTGAATGGTTCGACGAGGTTATGGACTTATTGGACGAAGCAGGAATAAAAGTAATCCTTGATATTGCCATCCGTCCTGCACCCATTTGGTTACATCATAAATATCCATCAATTGATGTTGTTGATGATAAAGGCAATGTTTTGTACCCAAATCATCGTTACATGGATGATGTTGGCGACCCCAATTATCAGAAATATGCCTTAAGGTTTACCGATGTTATAACAAAACGTTATGCCAAACATCCGGCATTGCTGGCATTTGGCATCGACAATGAACCGGGCGATGGCCCTATATCATACTCCGAAACAGTAAGAAAACGTTTCATTGAATGGCTAAAAAGCAGGTATGGTAATCTCGATAAATTAAATAATGCATGGGCTACACATAGGTGGTCGCGACGTATAAATAACTTTGATGAAGTAGGATTGCCCGCAGCAGGTTCTAAGAATGGAGCGCCTGAGAAAATATTGGATTTTCGTCGTTTTATTTCCGATGAAGTGAACGGTATTCTTTTCAAAGTACTAGATGTTGTGAACACGAACGCACCCAACGCCCTCACCAATACCAATGCTTGGTATTACAGCTCGATGAAATATTTTGATTATTCCAAAATTGCCTACTCAGGCAAAATGACACGGCATGGATGTGGTTTTTATCCTGGTAATTCGTTAAAAACTATTTGGGGCGACATGAATGCTGCCTTTGGCATACAAAGGATACAGTTTGAAAGCGATAACCCATTTTGGTGCAATGAGTTTAATACGATGACATCGGTCCCGAACTCCATACGAAAATCGGCTTACTTAACCCTAATGTACGGCAACCAAATGGTTTGTGGTTGGACCTGGCAAAGCATGTGGGCTGGCGAAGAGCAATATCTGCAAGGAATGATCGACTGGGACGGAACACCCAATCGGAAATACGATGAGTACAAACAGATTGCAACGGAATTTAAAAAAATTGAAAAATATTTTCCATACCAGCCAAAGGCCGATGTGGGACTGGCATTTTCGTTTCCCAGTCAAATTGCCAGTGGTGCATTCCCCGTGCAGCATGAAAATCAAATTCAGGCTTGTTGGGATATATTTTTCTGGCGGAATATAGATTGTAAAATGCTTGAAATATCAAAAAGTTCGCTCGATTACAAACTTTTATTTGTGCCCGGCTTAACTGTTATGGACCAAACAACAGCACAAAAAATCCGCGAATACGTAAAAAATGGAGGAACCGTAATCATGACAGCTAACTCGGCTATGGTTGACTCAACCGGTCAGGTTTTTAGAAGCACACTCCCCGGATTGTTAAGTGATGTGTTTGGTGTTCGTGTTGCGGGTTTTGAAGAAACCGAACCGATGAACGAAATCTCACGAAAAGGCTATAAAGGAAAAAAGCTTGAATTGACCTATGGAGGCAAAGCGAGCGATGTAGAATCAACCAGGTTTGATATCATTCATCCGAAACGCGCCGAAGTTATTGGGGAACTTACAAGCATTGATAAGGATTACCCGATCATGACCTCGAATGAATATGGAAAAGGTCGTGCCATTTATGTTGGTTTACCTGCAGGAGGTAATGTGTTGGGGGGTATTGTTGATGAATTGATTGAAGAACTTGGGATCAACAAAGGACCCGAAGTTCCTTCAGGGGTATTGGCAAGGCAAATTGATGAAAAGCATTTTTTATATCTGAATATAAGCGATTCCGATAAAGAGATCAAAATGAACGTAGAATCGAAAAGCATCCTTTTCGATAAAGACTATTCAGGTAACTTTTCTGTTGCTCCTTATGAGCCTGAGTTTATTGAAATCAAATAAAATTAAAACCAATGAAGAAATATTTAGCATTAGGGGTAATAATTATGATTGGTTTATTCTTTTCAAATTGTTCTAAAACAGTACCTCCCGAGTCCCACGGTCCTGTCCCGTCCAAAAACCAAATGCGTTGGCAGGAAATGGAATATTACGCTTTTATCCATTTCTCTTTAAATACTTTTACTGATCAGGCTTGGGGGTATGGCGATGAAGACCTTAATTTGTTTAACCCCGAAAAACTTGACACACGGCAGTGGGCAAGAATTTGTAAAGAAGCAGGCATGAAAGGGATCATCCTTACAGCAAAACATCATTGTGGGTTTTGCTTATGGTCCACAGGAACAACCGACTATTCTGTTAAAAATGTCCCATGGAAAAACGGTAAAGGAGATGTTGTGCGCGAATTGGCAGATGCTTGCAAAGAATATGGGCTAAAACTGGGTATTTACGTTTCGCCATGGGATCGTAATCACCCCGACTATGGAAAACCTGAATACATCAACGTTTTTAGGGAGCAAATAAAAGAAGTGCTGACCAACTATGGCGATGTGTTCGAAATTTGGTTTGATGGTGCTAATGGTGGCGACGGTTATTATGGCGGAGCCAATGAAACCCGCAAGATTGACCGCACAACATATTACGACTGGCAACCTACCTATAAAATGATTCGGAATCTACAACCCAACATTGTAATATGGAACGATGGGGGCGACCGTGCTGATTTGCGATGGGTTGGTACTGAAGAAGGTAATGTAGGGGAAACCAATTGGAGCTTGTTGGACGATACTGGTGAAGTAAATTGGGGAATGCTACATTATGGTCTTGAAACTGGGAATGCATGGGTGCCGGCAGAAGTTAATACATCTATACGCCCCGAATGGTTTTATCACCCTGCTGAAGACGATCAAGTAAAAACAGTTTCTCAATTAATGGATATATATTATAAATCTATTGGTCGTAATGCTACTTTATTACTGAACTTCCCGATTATGCCAAATGGTTTGATCCATCCTACCGATGAAAAAAGAGCGCTTGAATTTGCAAAAGCTGTCCAAGAATCATTTGAAGTGAACCTTGCAGAAAATGCGAAAGCTAAGGCTTCAAATGTTCGTGGCAATTCCTTGAAATTTGATGAAACAAAAGCCATTGACGGGGACAATAACACATATTGGGCCACTGATGATAGTATTACCAATGCTTCACTTACTATTGATTTGGGTAAGCCAACTTTGTTTAACCGTTTCATGGCGCAAGAATATATTCGTTTGGGGCAACGTGTAAAAAACTTTATGGTTGAGGCATTGGTTGACGGAAACTGGATAATAGTAAAAGAAGGAACTACAATTGGTTATAAACGTATTATCCGCTTTACGAGCGTGAAAGCCTCGAAGGTGCGTTTTACAATTACCGCGTCCAAAAGCTGCCCCGTTATTTCCAATATCGGGATTTATAATGCCCCGGTTTTCCTCAATGCCCCTTCAATTAGCAGAAACCAACAGGGTGAAGTTACACTGGCAACAAACGATATTGGACCAATTTTCTATTATACCTTAGATGGAAGCAGGCCAACAACCGGGTCGAATTTGTATTCTGGCCCATTTATAGCTGATGGTACTATTGAGATTAAAGCTATTGCGCACGATCCGGCATTGGGAAAGAGCAGTCCGGTGGGATATGAGAAATTCGATATTTCAAAAAAAGACTGGAAAACTATTGGCATTGATGATGAAGATGTAAGCAAAATATTTGATGGGGATCCATCAACGGTTTGGCACCAAAGTGGCGATAAAACCATGCCTGTTGATTTGATTGTTGACCTTGGGAACAGTTACAAAATAAATGGTTTTAAATACCTGCCTGATCAAAATAAATGGAGCTCAGGTATTATAAAGAACTACGAATTCTATGTTTCAAACGACAACAAAAATTGGAAACTGGTTGATAAAGGTGAATTTTCTAATATTAAGAATAACCCTGTGTGGCAAGAAAAGAATTTTTCTCAGGAAAATGCCCGCTACATTAAGCTCAGGGCATTGAGTAACATAAATGACAACGAGGTGGCCGGATTTGCCGAATTAAATATAATAACCGAGTAAAACTAAACATGATGAAACGAGTTCCGACATTTTTATTTATTCTTATAGTAACTGCATTTTCAGCGTGTAATAATAGCATGCCACCAACCGATACTAAAATCCCGTTCGATTTCGATTGGAAATTTGCTTTAAATGAACAGCAAGGTGCCGAGGATCCTGAATTTGATGATTCGGGCTGGCGTGTTCTCGATGTGCCGCACGATTTCAGCATCGAACATCCCTTCGATTCGACATACGCTACGGGTGCTGGCGGTGGTTATACCTATAGCGGCATTGGCTGGTACCGGAAGCACTTCATCACCGGACCCGACTATTCCAACAAAAAAGTTTCGGTACTCTTCGATGGCGTTTACCGCAACAGCGAAGTTTGGATCAACGGCCATTACCTTGGCATACGCCCATATGGTTATTCGTCGTTTTACTACGACCTTACCCCACATTTAAAACCTGTAGGCGAGAACAACGTGATAGCTGTTAAGGTGAATACTACCGAACAACCCAACTCACGTTGGTATACCGGTTCGGGTATTTACCGGCATGTATGGCTGGTGCCCAAAGACAAACTGCACATCAATCAATGGGGGGTGTTTGCCCGTACCATTGAAGCCAACGAGCAGGAAGCTAACGTGGATGTTAGTATTGAAGTAAATAACAACCACGAAACAGACCAACAATGCACGGTGGTGGCCAAAATTATCGATTCAAACGGCAATGTGGGGGCAAAGGACGAGACCAGGCTTGAGTTGAAAGCTGGTCAGCAGCAGGTTGTGGAACAAAACATCATGCTCGAAAATCCAAACTTGTGGTCCACAGGGCAGCCCAATTTGTATAAACTTCAAGTTGAAATCTATTCAAACAACCAGATTGCAGATGTTTATTCAACCGCATTTGGCGTACGTACGTTCCGTTTCGACCCCAACAATGGTTTTTTTCTTAACGGCAAGCATATGAAGCTAAAAGGCGTGAACAACCACCACGATGGTGGACCGTTGGGGGCAGCTGTGTTCAATCAAACCCATAAGCGGCAACTTTCTATTTTAAAAGAAATGGGGTGCAATGCCTTGCGAATGAGCCATAACCCGCCATCGCCCGAGTTGCTTGCTTATGCCGATAGCATGGGCTTCGTGGTGATCAACGAAATTTTCGATGAATGGATGGACGGCAAAACCCCTCATGGTTATGCACCTCATTTTGAAGAATGGTATGAACGCGATGTAGAAAACTGGATTCGCCGCGATCGCAATCATCCGTCGGTAATTGCGTGGAGCATTGGTAATGAGGTAAAGGAGCAGTGGGATGAAGAAAATGGCCCCCGGATTACTAAAATGTTGATTGAAGCATCGCGTAAACACGATACAACCCGCCCTTTCACCTCAGGTTGTAACGGCATTCCCAATGTAAACTCGAACGGCATGGGCGAATTGCTCGACCTTGTGGGGTACAATTATCACGAAGCATTATATGCCAATGACCATAAGGCATATCCGGACCTTGTAATTTATGGCTCCGAAACGGTGATGTATCCATACCACGACTACGACGCATGGCAGATGCGCTCATACCAGCAATGGCTCGATGGACAGTTGGAAGACTATGTTGCAGGAGAATTCCTTTGGACGGGCTTTGACTATTTGGGCGAAGCCGGTATTGGGCACGTGGGCACCGGGTTCGAATTTTGGAAAACCTGGCCAAACTGGCCCTGGCGCGGCGCCGACTGCGGTGTGATTGACATGTGCGGCCACCCTAAGCCCGGCTACTGGTTCCGTAAAGCCATATGGAACGATGAGCCCATGGTGCACATCGCTGTTCAAACCGACTCTTCAGCGCGCAACCGGAATTTTGCTTCGTTTTGGAACTGGCCTAAAGTTGAAACCCACTGGAACCATGATAAACTGGGCGACACCCTTGCAGTGCATGTGTATACTAACGTGCCCGAAGTAGAATTGATGTTAAACGGAAAATCCCTGGGAAAACGTAATTGGGATCTTAATGACGAGGCATTCCTGTTTTGGGAAGTACCATATGAGCCCGGAAAACTTGAAGCCATTGGCAAAACAGCAGATGGTAAAAAGGTTTCTTTTAATGTTAAGACCGCTGGTGAGCCGGCAAAAATCGTTCTTACTCCTGAACCTGGCACCATTAAAGCAAATAAGCAGGATATTAGTTATATCTCAGTGCAATTGGTTGACGATAACAATGTGCCTGTTCCTTTTGCTGATAACATGGTTGAGTTTGAAGTGAGCGGCGCAGGAAAACTTTTATCGGTTGGTAACGGTAACCAACAAAGCCATACCCCTTTAAAGGGGAGCAAAATGGAGGCTTATCTTGGCAAATGCCTTGCCATTGTACAATCGAGCGATGTCAAAGGAGAAATAACCCTCACTGCAAAAAGCGGGAACCTGCCGGTGGCTGAAACAATCATAATGGCAGAATAGCAAATCATTATATTCTTTTACAGGTATTACAAAAACAGGGGCTGGCATATTTTTAGCCCCTGTTTTTATTGGGTTTGAATTGCTTAATTATTCATGTATGCCTTAACCTGCTTGATTAAATCACCACGCAGGTTTTTTGCTACTATTTTTCCTTCCTTATCAACTAAAAAGGTAGATGGAAAACTATTGATGCCAAATTGCTGCTGAATTTGTTCACTGCACATAGCAACTTGATAGTTGATTTTTTTCTCAGCAATAAATTGAGTTAACTTATCTTTAGTGTCGCCAACCGATAATCCAATAATTACAGGCTGCTTGTCGGGAATCGATTTTGCAAGTTCGATGATATGGGGCACCTCGCCAACACAGGGGCCACACCATGTGCCCCAAAAATCAATTAATACAAACTTGCCCTTGTTGTCTGATAGTTTGAAGATTTTACCTTTAAGTGTTTTTATACTAAAATTGGGCAAATAAATGTTGTACGTTACTCTATTGGCATTTGGGAGGAGCATTACTAAATCGTAACATCCTGTTGGAAGTTCTACTTTGAAATTTCCATCTTCCGATAGTAACAATTATGTGAAATTGTATTAATATATTTTTAGATTTAATAAAAAAGTAAGAAAAAGAACTTATGAAATCATTTTATTTTCTTTGCGAAGTTTATATCTTTATTTAGTAAGGTATTTTAGGTATAACTTTTGGGAAAGGGTACGATGGGGAAAAATCATTATTATATAATTATTTTGTTTTTATGTTTAATTGTGCTTCAATTAAACGGACAAAACAGAATAATATTTGATCAAATCACAACCAACGATGGATTGTCGAACGGTACCATTCATGATATTTATAAAGACTCACATGGCTTTATGTGGTTTTGCACCGAAGATGGTTTGAATCGTTACGATGGTTACGAATTTAAGATTTTCCGTTCGGAGCCAGATAGAATGAATGTTGAAAGAAACATTCAGTTCAACAAAATTTGTGAAGACAGCTTTGGTCGTTTGTGGATTGCTACATCAGATGGTCTGTATTTTTTCGATAACAAATCGGAAAATATATATAGTTATGTACGCTATTCCGGCATTGGGGAAAATAGTTTTTATCTGAACACCCCAACTGTCAATGTTTTTATCGATTCAAAAGGTTTTTTATGGGTAGGTACATACTACGGTATTGTACAAATGGATATTCGAAACCCGGATGTAATGAATATAAATGATAGAAATATATCATTGTTTGTAGCCGATGAAAATGACCCTTCAATAAGAGTTTCAAATGATGCCATTAAGTCAATAATTGAAGACAATGATGGTAAAATATGGATTTCAAATGATTCTCCTTATCTGGATTGTTATAATTATGATACAGATAAATTCACGCATCATTTGGTTGATGTTCCAAAGATAACCGAAAGGGAAAATACCTCACTTTTTATCAATATAGACAAAAGCGATAACATATGGATATATACCAGAACGCTTGGGCTGCATGTTTGGGATAGGAAGAAAGATACATTTTCGGAATTTAAACTTTATGATGAGGATTATAAACAGAAAAACCTCAGTAATATCCAGGTGTTGTTTTTTGATGAAAATGACCAGTTATGGATAGGCACAAATGGGAATGGTTTGTTTATTTATAACATTGAAAATGAAGATTACGAGCATTACCTAAAAAGTATAACCGACCAATCAAATTTAAACAGCAATGTAATTTATTCAATTTATAAAGACAATAGCGGTGTGTTTTGGGTTGGAACCTATTTATCGGGCATTAATAAGTATTTAACCAATAAGAGTTACTGGGGTTTGCATACAGCTAACCCATATACTAACAATGCTTTAAGTGCAAATAAAGTAACCAATTTTTGTGAAGGTCAGGATGGAAATATATGGATTAGTACCGATGGAGGTGGTTTAAACAAATGGGACAGGAGGAATAATACTTTTACTAACATCACCAAAGAAGAAGGATTATCGGTTAATGCTGCCATTTCACTGTATTACGATAATGATAATCGTATATGGATAGGAACGTATAATGGCGGGCTTAATATTTTTGATACACGTACAGAAACGATTGAAAAGATTTATAATAACCCTTCTGATACAACTTCAATCAGCAGTAACAGTCCATGGGACTTTGCAAAAGATAAACAGGGTAATATGTGGATTGCCACTGTTAATTCAGGATTAAACCTTTTGAAAAAAAACAGTGATGATTTTGTAAATTACACGATTACTAATAGTTCTTATCAAGGACCTGCTCAAATTACAAGCTATTCGTTAACACATATATATGTTGATAGCCGTAATTGGTTATGGATTGGTACGGAATCGGGACTTGATATGGTAGATTTGAATCGCGTAGATTTTTCTGATAATAAACCTGAGCTTGTTTTTAATCATTTTAAGGTTTCTGATACTGAAAACAGTATAAGTAATGAACGAATATCTTATATCACCGAAGATAAAAACGGAACAATATGGATAGGAACCAAAGGAGCTGGTATTAATAAGTTAGATCCCGAAACAATGCATTTTACTGTTTATAATGCTAGTGATGGCTTGGCACACAACATCGTAAATGGTATATTGTTTGACAAAAACGAAAACTTATGGATAAGCACTAACAATGGAATCTCATTTTTCGACCGAAAAGAAAAACAATTTCATAATTTCAATGCGAGCGATGGTTTACAGTCAAATTTATTTTATAAAACTGCATGTTTAAAAACTTCCGATGGGATGATGATTTTTGGGGGCATAAACGGGTTTAATGCATTTTACCCGTCCGATATCAGGATATCTGCCCCACAATTAAAAACCACCATTACCGGCTTTGATTTATTTGGAAAGCCTGTGAAGGCAGGCGATTCCATTAAGGGAAGGGCTATTTTAAACAAGCCAGTATACGAAACAGATAAAATTCAACTCGGTTATGAAGAGAATAACATCTCATTCAAATTCTCAGTTTTAAATTATTCTGCCCCCGAAAAAGTAATTTATTCGTATAAACTTGATGGTTTTGATGATGAATGGTTATCAACCGAATCAGACTACAGGATAGCTACATACACTAATCTTAATCCCGGGACGTATACTTTTCAGGTAAGGGCAAAAAATCAGGGGTACGAATGGACAGATAATTCTGCTGAAATAATTATTGATATTAAACCACCATTTTGGCAAACCTTATGGTTTTTAATTAGTGCTGTTTTTATTGTATTGTTTTTAGCATTTATGTTTTATCACATTCGGGTTTCAGCTTTGAAAAAGCAAAAATTATTGCTTGAAAATGCTGTGGACAAAAAAACATCTGAATTAAAACTTACAGTTAACCAGTTGGTTGAAACACAAAACACAAAGGATAAATTATTCTCGATTATTGCCCACGACCTTATTAACCCCTTAAATTCAATTATGGGGTTGTCAGAAGTCTTATTGGAAGATAATGAAACTGCAAACCAGTCCGAAATAATTAAAAACATTAACCAATCGTCAAATGAATTGTACGATTTGCTTGAGAATCTTCTGCAATGGTCACGCTCCGAAAGGGGAATGCTAAATTACTTACCTGAAAAGGTATACATTAAAAAGGAGGTTGAAAAGATTATTTCACTTTTGAGCCTCACTGCAAATCGAAAACATATCGAGATAGACATGCAGGTGCCAGCTAACGAATGTACGGTTAAAGCCGACCAACGTTTATTAAATACCATTATTCGTAACCTTGTCAGTAATGCCATTAAATTTACTCCTGAATACGGAAAAATAATTATCAAAACCGAAAGACAAGAATCACAATATATTGTCAGTATTATTGATAACGGTATTGGTATTTCACAAGAGAACCTTGAACGGGTATTTGAAAAAGAAAATAGCATGAGTACTTCGGGAACCAATAATGAAAAAGGAACCGGTCTTGGACTTGTTCTTGTTAAAGAGTTGGTCGAAAAACAGAATGGCAAATTGTTTGTTCACAGTGAGGTTGGAAAAGGCAGCACATTTTCGTTTACGCTTCAGGCCTGGTAATATCCCATAATAGAAAGAATATGTCTGTAATTTGAAAGTAATTATACTTGTTAAATATATATTTGTAAGTAAAACTTTTAAAAATTTAATTATGAAACAAGTTGTGTTACTTTTATTATTATTGATTGGATTTTCATCATATTCTAATATTCCATTAGAGGCTGAAAAGTCTTCATCATCCAAAAATGAACCTAAAACCTTAAAAGATGCTTATGAAGGTAAGTTTTTTATAGGTACAGCCCTTAATCGATTTCAGATTACTGGTAGGGCAGATGACGAAATAAATATTGTAAAAAAACATTTTAACTCTATTGTGGCTGAAAACTGCATGAAAAGCGGGCAAATCCAACAGCGACAGGGTGAATTTGATTTTTCGGTGGCTGATCAGTTTATTCAATTTGGAACAGAAAATAATATGCACATTGTAGGCCATACGCTTATTTGGCATTCTCAGGCACCACGATGGTTTTTTACAGATGATGATGGGAATGATGTATCGTCAGAAGTGCTTATACAACGCATGAAAGAGCATATATACACTGTCGTTGGCCGCTATAAAGGTAAAGTTCATGGGTGGGACGTTGTAAATGAAGCGATCCTGGATGATGGAAGCTACCGAAAGAGTAAATTCTATGAAATTATAGGCGAAGATTTTATTAAATATGCATTTCAATTTGCCCATGAGGCCGACCCCGGAGCCGAGCTATATTATAACGACTATTCCATGTCGTTACCCGGAAAAAGGAGTGGGGTTGTTGAAATGGTGAAAAAACTAAAAAAACAAGGCGTGCGAATTGATGGGATCGGAATGCAATGCCATGTTGGCCTTGATTATCCCCAATTAGAAGAATTTGAAGCCAGCATGGAAGCTTATGCTGATCTTGGTGTGAATGTAATGATTACCGAAATGGAAGTAAGTGTTTTACCTACACCCGATTGGGGGCGCGGTGCCGAAATATCAACAAATGTTGAATACCGCGAAAAATTAAACCCATATACCGAAGGATTGCCTGATTCAGTTAATACACAGTTTGAAGAAAGGTACCTCGATTTTTTCAGCCTATTTCTTAAACACGATTATGTGTCAAGGGTAACTGTTTGGGGGGTAAATGATGGAAATTCATGGAAAAATGGATTCCCTGTTCGTGGAAGGACTGACTATCCTTTATTATTTGACAGGGACAATCAGCCAAAATCTGTTGTTCCATTATTGATTGAATTGCCAAAAAATAATTAGATACCATAATGGAGATTAGTGTTATGAATAAAAATATAGAATTTGTGTTTAAAAGATCGTGCCTGTTTTTGTTGTTACTAACAGCTGTGTCGTTGCTTTCTTGTACAGAGTCCAACCCTGATACCGATCTGCGGGGAACCGTTTCTTCCTCATCTGAGTATGTGCATTATAATGGTGGAAATCCTTACCTCCCGCTTTGGGAGCATTTACCCGATGGCGAGCCCCGGGTTTTTGAGGACCCGGATAACCCGGGAAAATACCGCGCCTATATAATTGGTTCGCATGATGTAAGGTACAGCAGTTATTGTGGCCCTGACATCCGTATGTGGTCAGCACCTGTCGAAGATTTATCAAACTGGCGCGATGAAGGTTCAATTTTTACTTATAAAGTCAATGGACAATGGGATGTGATGTATGCACCCGACCTTGTTGAAGTTAAAAGAAAAGACGGCACAAAAGAATATTATCTATATCCACATAGCCGGGGTTGGAACCGTGAAGCCATGGTGTGCAAAGGGACCCGCCCGGATGGACCGTTTACACCAATAAACCTTAATGAAGATGGTACACGCACTGTGCCCGGAAGTATCCTTGGATTCGATCCTGCCGTATATATTGAATATGTTACCGACCCTGATGATCCCGATTATGAAATTGGCTTCAGGGCATACGGCTACTGGGGTTTTCAGCGCTCAATGGCTGCACAGTTAGACCAGGAAACCTTGTATTCGAAACGACCGGGAACTGAAGTAATTGACTACTTTCTACCTGCCAGTTCCAGGTATGGGGAAATCAGGGACCCTGAAGGAACAGAATATCCATGTATTTATGAAGGGGAGGATTTAGGAAGGTTTAATTTCTTTGAAGCTTCATCAATTCGCAAAGTTGGAAATAAATATATAACGGTTTATAGTGGTTATTCCGGTCCCGATTACGGGGTTGGAAGTTCAAACTCCACTTTGAGGTATGCCGTTGGGGATACACCGCTTGGTCCATGGAAAAGTGGTGGCGTTTTGGTTGATTCACGCGGGGTTGTCCTGAACCAGGATGGCTCGGGCTTGCAAACAACCAACGGTGGACATAATACCCATGGTAGTATTGAATTGATCAACGGGCAATGGTATGTTTTTTACCACAGGCCTCCTCGTAATTTCGGTTTTGCCCGTCAGGCGGTGGTTGCACCCGTTACCATTGAATGGGACGAAAAACCGGTTGCCGAAGGCGGAAGTGCCAGGATTAGGGCTTATGACCCTTATGCAGAAGATAAGATATGGACAGCCAAGGACAAAAAAGGGAATGAATATACTGGTGCCGAAGTTACTTCTGAAGGTTTCCATATTTATGGCCTCGATCCTTATCAGTATTATTCAGCCGGTTATGCGTGCTATCTTTCTGATGTGGGGCTTCAGCAAGATTCATGGGATATTTGGGATAACCACATGCCCATTACCAATGTGAAAGATGGCAATATTATAGGATATAAATATTTTGGTTTTGGCGGACTCGATGAAGAGAAAAAAGGTTTGAAGCCTTTTGAAGGCACGAAAGAAGGAAACGAAACAGCTTTTAATGTGTTTCTTGAGCCAAAAACCAACAAATCGTTTAAAGTTAATGTTTGGTTGGACGGTCCATGGGACAATGAAGCCTGGAACGGAACTAAAATTGGAGAGATTGTTGTTCCTGAAAATGCCACACAAGAAATAACAAAGTTTACGATTGATGTTTCAAAGTATGTAGATAATTTAGATAAAAAACATGCGATTTTCCTTGTGGCAGAAAGTGATAACCAGGATGAACTTTTCGATTTAGCCGGACTTGGTTTTAGCAAGAAAAACAAAGAATTAAAACGCCCGGTGGCACCTAAAGTTAGCATTGCAGTTAACGGTGAAGCTATTGAAGTGCCGGAAACCCCTGTAAGGTCAACTAATGAGAACGGAATTGTTGGTTACGGCTTGTATGAAACAACGGTGTCAGTTCCATCCGGGACCAATGAAGTGCCGAAGGTATCGGCTTCAGCTGATAACAAAGAGGTGAAGATAGATGTCGTACAGGCAGGTTCAACTTCAGGTAAAGCAGTTATTACGTGCGATTATAACGGCATTGTAAAAACCTACAATGTTGTTTTTACCGCTGAATAGTTTGATTTGAAAAAAGTGCTGAATACTATATGTTGTTTTTTTGTGGGATAAACAATATATAGTATTTATAAATTTTAAACTTATGAGATTATTTAAATTACTTTTCATTCTGCCCCTGTTTTGTATGAATGCTGTTTTAGCATACGCAATAGGTGATACAAAATATATTTCAGAAAACAAGGGTGAAAACTCTTTCGTTATTGCCGAAAAAAGTAAAACAGCACAAATGTTGATCGATTCAAACGACGCCCCTGGTGTTATCAGAGCATTTAATGACCTGCAGAACGATATCTTTAAAATAACCGACATCAATCCCGTGATGAATACCGGGAATGTTTCCGGGGCAGAGAATGTCATCATTGCCGGAACAATTGGCCAAAGCAAATTGATTGACAAACTGATCGACAAAAACATGATCGATGCAGATGAATTAGAAGGCAAGTGGGAAAAATTCATTATCAAAACCGTCAAAAACCCATTGCCGGGCATCGAAAATGCCCTGGTAATTGCCGGCAGCGACAGAAGGGGAACCATCTATGGAATTTACGACCTGTCAGAACAAATGGGGGTGTCCCCTTGGTACTGGTGGGCTGATGTTCCTGTAAAGAAAAAAGAAAATGTTTATGTTAATGCAGGTACTTATACCGATGGTGAACCAGCCGTGCAGTACCGTGGAATATTCCTAAACGATGAAGCTCCAAGTCTTACCGGATGGGTAGAACAAAGATACGGAACCAATTATGGTGACCACCGTTTTTACACACGTGTGTTTGAATTGATTTTACGCCTGAAAGGAAATTACCTTTGGCCAGCCATGTGGGGATGGGCATTTTATGCCGATGACCCAATGAACAGCAAAGTGGCTGACGAAATGGGAATTGTTATCGGCACTTCACATCACGAGCCAATGGCCCGCAACCATCAGGAGTGGGCACGTAACCGTGATGAATATGGCGCCTGGAATTATGCCACAAACCAGGAAGTAATTGACAAATTCTTTCGCGAAGGAATTGAGCGTGTAAAAGATACTGAAGACATTATAACGATTGGAATGCGGGGCGATGGCGATGAAGCCATGTCAGAGGAAACCAATGTTGAACTGCTCGAAAGAGTGGTTGAAAACCAACGAAAAATAATTGAAGATGTTACCGGACGCCCGGCAGAAGAAACA
>JASMTI010000177.1:0-7798 GCA_041694375.1 Bacteroidales bacterium
ACAGAGAATTTTGATTCTGAATCTGACTCGATGTCCGGGGTGACCAAGTCAAAAGGAAGACCGACACCCGCAGACGATGGAATTACCACTTTTTCATCATATTCCATATCAAACTGGGTCAATTTGTCAATCTCTTCGCACCCGGTTACCGAGGCTAAAATGATGAGTGTAAATAAAAATATGTTTTTCATAATTACTATAAAGCTACAATTAAATTTATAAAAAGCTATAAAAAAAGGACCGTATTGCAGCTTATGCCACAATACAGCCCCTTTTTATCAATACTGTCTATTATACTACAAGCCGAAAGCTTGTTTTACTTTGTCAACATAGTCGAGTTTTTCCCAGGTGAAGAGTTCTACCTCGTCTTCGTATTTTCCTGAATAAGGCGATTCGAATGTTTTTTTCACAACCTGCGGCGTACGTCCCATGTGCCCATAAGCTGCTGTTTCTTCGTAAATTGGGTTGCGCAGTTTCAGGCGGTCTTCGATTGCTTTAGGCCGCATATCGAACACTTCGGCAATTTTGTCGGCAATGGCACTGTCGCCCATGCTTACTTTTGATGTTCCGTAAGTGTTTACAAAAATATTCATTGGTTTAGCCACACCAATGGCATAAGAAACTTGTACCAGAATTTCATCGGCCACGCCGGCGGCTACAAGGTTTTTGGCCACATGGCGTGATGCATAAGCTGCCGAACGGTCGACCTTCGAGGGGTCTTTACCACTGAAAGCACCGCCTCCGTGTGCCCCTTTTCCGCCATAGGTATCAACAATTATCTTACGTCCGGTAAGACCGGTATCGCCGTGAGGGCCGCCAATAACAAACTTGCCGGTTGGGTTCACATGGAAAATAATCTCGTCATCGAATAATTCCTGTACCCTTTCTGGCAGTTTGGCTTTAACCCTTGGTACCAGTATGTTGATTACATCCTCGCGGATTTTTTCAATCATTTGTTCATCGGCTTTTAGTTGAGCCTGCCGGCTGCTGTCCTCAGGAATGATAAACTCATCGTGTTGAGTAGAAACCACAATGGTATGTACACGTTTTGGCTTGCCCTCATCGTCGTACTCGATGGTTACCTGCGATTTTGAATCGGGGCGCAAATATGTAATGTCATTGTTCTCACGGCGCAGCTTGGCCAATTCGAGCAATAGTTTGTGCGACAATTCAAGCGCGAGCGGCATCAGGTTATCGGTTTCGGTACAAGCATAGCCAAACATCATGCCCTGGTCGCCTGCACCCTGTTCCATGGGGTCTTCGCGGACCACACCACGGTTAATATCGGGGCTTTGCTCATGAATAGACGAAAAAACACCACACGAATCGCCATCGAAACGGTAAGCTGCTTTGGTGTAACCAATGCGGTTAATTACCTCACGTGCAATTTCCTGTACATCGATGTATGTCTCGGTTTTGATTTCACCGGCAAGTACCACCTGACCGGTTGTTACCAAGGTTTCGCACGCCACCTTTGCCGAGGGGTCGAATGCAATTATGGTATCGAGAAGTGCATCTGAAATTTGGTCGGCAACTTTATCGGGGTGCCCCTCCGACACCGACTCTGAAGTGAATAAATATCCCATAATTTTTACTTTTTACCCCATTTGGGGAGATTAATAAAAAGAAAAAGCGGGATTTGTGAATCTAAATTGCAAGAAAGCGGAAACGAACGCTTTAGCATTTTTTTCTGTGGTTGCAATCATTCACAAATCTTTCCACAATTTTGAACTGCAAATATAGTTTTTTTTATAAAAAAGACAAAATTACCTTAAATCTTCGGGGTGTTTAACAAATTGCTTAATGTAACGAAAAAGTTTTCCGCCGTGCGATGCATCAACAACCCGGTGGTCGAGCACAATTGAAAGTGACATGATGCGGCGGGGCACAATTTCGTCATCGACCACCACCGGTTTCTTTTTAACGCCGCCCAACACTAAAACAAATGCCACGTTTGAACTGGGCATAAGTGCCGGGTACCCGGTTTCGAGGCCCAGGCTGCCAATATTGGAAATAATAAACGAACCAAAACTATTGGGGTTAAGCCCGGTGCCCGGAAGCGAAAACCCCAAATTAATGACAAACCATTTGTAAAAGCTAAAAAACCAGTTGCGGAAAGGCCAGGGTATGGAGGCCACTAACTTTTTAGGACCGGATGTTCCGTTTTCATTTCCTTTCCGGGCATTTTGGATTTCGTTATTCAGAAAATCAGCAATTTGCCCAACATTCATTGTATCGGCATTGGGTATTTTCACTGTTCCCATGCTACCATCGCCCTGAAGCACGCTGACCATGGCATCGACAGAGGCGCGTTGCACTACCCTGCCCCTGCGCACATAGGCGTTGAGCGCCGGTACCTCGTTTTTAAGGCAGCGGGCAACGATAAGGGTAAAAACATGTGTTAAGGTGATTTTTATGCCTTTTTTTCGTTGCGCCGATATGTATTCTTCAAGGTGGGTTACATCAAGCTCAACCTCCCCAAATATTTTTGAATCGACCGGTTTTTTATAAATCACACCGGATATTTTTCTCCAATCGTTATTTAGCTGATTATCTGTATCCATAGTTATATTCAAATCAAAATTAAGAATAAATCTATCAAAGAGTCATTGGCTTCATCAATAAAAACCTGAATTGAGCTTGCGAAACCAGCGGAGCTAAATCTTCACCCTGTTAAATAAGGCTTTGCGTTAAAATCTCCGATTATATTTCACAGGTAAACCTGAAACCTGAAACTTGGAATTCAAAACCTGAAACCTAAAACCACCTATCACAAATCATCTTTACCAAAACTGAGGGGCAACAGGTTTTTAATTCCCTCAACAATATGAATTTGTTTTTCACCATCGAGAATAAGGCGGATGGGGTGCTCGAAGCGGAGTTCGGATTCGAGTATAGCTTGCCGGCACGAGCCGCAGGGCTTAGCCGGAGTTTTAGTTTGTCCGTTTTTGTTAAATGCGGTTACGGCAATAGTTTTTACGGGCGAGTTGGGATAATTGGCGTTGGCCGCGAAAAGTGCAACCCGCTCGGCACATAACCCCGATGGATAAGCCGCGTTTTCCTGGTTATTGCCGGTAATTATTTTACCGTTGGCAAGCTCGACCGCTGCCCCGACCAGGAATTTAGAATACGGGGCCCAGGCATTGTTGGCAACCTCGCGGGCCTTGGCAACCAAATAAGCATCGGGGGTTGTTAGTTCATCAATTGATGATATTTCGATATACTCAATGGTAAGTTTCTTCCGTTCCATATAAAATGTATTTGCCCAAATGTACAATTTTTTTGATTGTTGTATAAAAGCACGTGGTATCGGGTGTCATTTTTTTTATTTTTGCTGTTATTATGGCGGAAAATATTCGCAGCGGCCCCGGGCAGGTTGGAGGCGGTTAGCTGGCCGATGGTGTGCACGTTGTTGAACCGGCAGCCGGGAGCGACCTTTGGAAGCTCCCCGGGTGACACGTGAAACACGGGCGCAACGAGGGCACTAATAGCCGGAGACCGTAGCCCGCCAAAATATTTTTATCAATTGTATGAAACAAATTCTTTTTATTTCGATATCGGCATTGTTGTTGGTTACACTTTTTGCGAATTCGCAAACACGGATGTCGCGCAGTGAATATATTGACCAACACAAGGCGCTGGCCATTAAAGAAATGCACCGGAGCGGGATACCTGCCAGCATTACCATGGCGCAGGGGTGCCTTGAATCGAGCAACGGGAACAGCCGCCTGGCACGGCGGTCGAACAACCACTTTGGGATTAAGTGCCGGAACGATTGGAAGGGCGCGCGGGTGTACCATAACGATGATGCGCTGAACGAGTGTTTCAGAAAATACCGTACGGTGGAGGATTCGTATGTTGACCATACCGATTTTTTGATGCAAAACGGGCGTTATAGTTTTTTGTTCCAGCTGGGGCACACCAACTATAAAGCGTGGGCACGCGGGTTGAAAAAGGCTGGGTATGCCACCGACCCGAAATATGCCAACAGGCTGATTAAGATTATTGAAGACGAGAAGCTTTACTTGCTGGATGAGGTTGAACCGGAAGAACTGGCACAATACATCCCGAAAATTGATACGGAAGAGAAAAATGCTTTTGACAATGCCCGGGAGAAAGTGATTGAGACCTTTGACAACCTGAAAATTAACCCGTACGACAACCGTGAGGTAATGATTGTTAACGGACTGGAAGCGACACGGGCCATGCCGGGCGATACTTACGAAAGCATTGCACGCGAGATGGACATGAAACGGTGGGAGGTTATCCACTACAACGACCTGCCCAAAGATGCGGTGCAACCCGAGAAGAACGAACTGATTTACCTTGAACGCAAACGGTACAATGCACCTAAAGGGCACGAAAGGCACCGTGTGCAGGCCGGGCAGACAATGCGGGATGTGGCCCAAAAATATGGCATGAAGTTGAACCGGCTATACCGCCTTAACCGGATGGACAAAGAGCAGGAAGCCCGCAGCGGACAGGTGCTTTACTTAAGAAATAAAAAGCCGAGGGAGTAGAGGGTATTATAAGCCATTGATCTATACATTGAAAGCCTTAAAGAGCATGGAGAACCCATTCCTGTAATATAATTCTATCTGCCAAATAAGCTTTAAGACCCAATCAACACAATTGTTCAATTTAGCGGGATAATAGTGAAGGGTGTTTTTCTATTAAACTTCTACTCCGTCAGCTGAAGCAGACGGCAATTCATATCCGAAACTTCGATGTTACCCCTATGCTTTTATCGCAACTTCATCCTTTTTCATCGGAGTTTTAAAAACAGCCCGCAAAGACAAAAAAAATTATCCGCAGAATATGAATTGCCGTTCCGCTTTAGCGAACGGATTGCAGTGGCTATACAATTCATATAATAACTTCGATGTTTATTCTATGCTTTTATCGCAACTTCAATCTCCTATCAAAAATTATTCAGCTTTATACTCATTTGCATCCTGAAAGCCCCGCAAAAAATCCTCAACACCCATGCGCTTTTTACCTGCAAGCTGTAGCTGGTGTATGTACAACCATGCATCTTTAGCCGCAATTTTAAGGTAGGTTTTGCCATCGGTATCGATGGTGCCGAGTGCGGCATTGGTTGCTTCGCCGCTTTTTGTGCTGAAAATTTTCAGCATAGTTTCCTTACCTCCGTCATCAACAAGGTTGGTCCAGGCAGCGGGGTGCGGGCTGAGCCCGCGAATGTGGTTGCGGATGGTTTCAGCTTTGCTGTTCCAGTTAATACGGCAATCCTCTTTGAAAATTTTAGGTGCCGAGGTTGGTTCCATTCCTTTTTCAACCAGGGTTTGCTGGTTTACAAACTCAACATTGCCCCCGGCCAGGGCATCAACAGTTTTCAGTACCAGTTTTGCCCCAATTTCCATTAATTTATCGTGCAATACTTCAACATTATCGTCGGGGCCAATAGTAGTTTTCTCTTGAAAAATAATATTGCCGGTATCAATTTCGTGTTGGAGCTTGAAAGTGGTAACGCCCGATTCGGTTTCACCATTTATAATGGCCCAGTTAAGCGGTGCTGCACCACGGTATGCCGGTAACAATGATGCATGAAGGTTAAAAGTGCCAAGGGGTGGCATGTCCCATACCACCTCGGGGAGCATGCGGAAAGCCACTACAACTTGCAAATCAGCTTTTAATGCACGTAAATCCTCCAGAAAATCTTCATTTTTCAGCTTTTCGGGCTGCAAAACTGTCAGTCCCCTTTCAACAGCAAACGCTTTTACTGCCGATGGCTTGAGCTTACGGCCACGGCCTGCCGGCTTATCGGGTGCTGTAATAACACCAACCACATTGTAGCCATTGTCGACCAGGGCCCTGAGGCTTTCAACTGCAAAATCGGGCGTACCCATAAAAACGATGCGAAGGTTTTTTCCGTTCATGCCTTGTGCTTTTTTTGTTTGATATTGGTCATACAAAAGTAGGTTTTTTTGATGATGCCGGAAACTGGATTTCATTAACATCGGAATTTTTATTTTAAGGCATAATTATTCAGCCCGCTTTAAGCATTCCTCAGGTTGGTATTCCCCTTTACGGCCCGTGGCTGGTACGGACAATGTTTACAACCATTACCGCAGCACCACCCCCTTTCGCGAAGGTATTTTTCAGTCATTACCCTGTAACCTTGTTTGCCCATGTAGTAATCGACCCCTTCGGTGAGCCCGTCGTCGTACCCATAGCCATCATCGATAAAAAATAAATCAGACATGTTTGTAATTGTTCTTTTTAAATAGTTACACAACAATAAAATCACATTGTGGTTCGGGGAAAATAGAAAACATATACAATTTCACTTTTATTCTGAAAAAAACTTCATATATTGAAGCCATATTAGTTAGCATTCTGGTGGTTTAATATGGTTTTTATGAATGTAGGGGAGAAAATACTATTATACCTTCTTTTTATATTATTTTCGGTATCGATACAAGCACAGGGCAATAAAAGCATACTACTTTTAAACTCATACCATAACGGATATCGGTGGACAGATGAATTAACTGAAGGTGTAAAAGAAGCTGTAGGCAAAAGACAAAATACGACTTTGTTTGTAGGATACCTTGATGCTAAGCGCAACCCTGGTTTTTACGAATCGAATATTTTCAAGGAGGCATTTGCAAAAAAATACAATGGCAAACGGTTCGACATTGTAATTGTAAGTGACAATGCGGCATTAGATTTTTTACTGGAAAACAGGGATATGCCATGCTGGAAAAATGCTAAATATATTTCAACAGGTGTGACAAACTATGAAGAGTATCTTAACATTCCTGATTTATATATTGTAACTGAGACCTCAACTTTTGATAATACATTCAAATATATTTTCCGCTTTTTTCCTAAAACAAATGAATTGGTTTTTATAACCGACACACTACAAACCGGAAAAATATACATTAACGAGGTAAGCGGGATACTTAACAACAAGCACCCCGGTGTTAAACTAACAGTTTTGCATGATTTCACCCTGCAAACCCTGCCTACGATATTAAAAAGATACAAGTATCCTGCTGTTATATACACCAGTACAACAACTGTTAACAGAAACGGCGACCCCATCAATGAATTTGATGTGGCCAGGATTGTTAAAGAGAATGCCAATGTTCCTTCTTTTTCGGGACTTTATTGCGAACGTGTTGGTGGTTTTATTGGTGGTGTTTATACTGCCGGTTACGAGAACGGGCTTGCCGGGGGCAGGGTTGCCCTTATGATTATCAACAACAACCCAAAATTAGAAAAAGTAACATACCCGCCTGTCAAAACGGTTTTCGACTATCAGGAACTAAAAAAACACAACGTGCCTGAGAAGTTAATCCCTGCTGATGCCACAGTTTTTAATAAACCCGTGCCGTTTTTCGAAAAAAATAAAAATGTACTCATCATTACCGGCATTATCATTATCAACTTACTTATTGTTATCGCATTTTTTGTTTATTTATGGCTTACACAAAAACAGCACAAGAAACAGTTGGTTAAAGCAGTTTCGCAGGCACAGGAAGCCAATAAACTCAAGACGGTTTTTCTCGAAAACGTGTCGCACGAAATGCGCACCCCGCTTAACAGCATCATTGGTTTTTCAGATGTGCTCTCTGAAATGATAACCAAACCAACCGAGAAACAATACCTCAAAATTATATCGGACAATGCCTTGGATTTGTACAACCTTATTTCAAATATTTTCAATTTTTCACTCCTCAAATCGCACAAAGTCTCACTAAATTTCAGCACGATAAGCCCTTCACACCTTATTGAAGAAATATTAAACGAAAGCTACCTGAAACAAAAA
>JASMTI010000178.1:0-6509 GCA_041694375.1 Bacteroidales bacterium
ATGATCATAATACAATAAGCTATAATTATATTAATGTTGTTTATACAGATTCAAATAATAATTTGTGGATTGGCACAAAGAGTGGGTTAGATAAGTATGACGATGAAAGTGGCACATTTAAACATTTTTATGCTGTTCAACATTCCCAAAAATTGTCAGGTGTTGATGTGTTGACCATACATGAAGATCCACAAGGACGAATATGGATTGGGACAGCCCTGAATGGGGTGTTTTTGTTGGAGGATATTAATGGAAAATATCAATTAAGAAAAGTAATTGATGGTATTGTCATTGATTTGCTACCCGATACAGATGGTAATTTGTGGATTGGCCATGGTTCAGGGGGTGGTGTTTCTGTTTTGGATATTTCCGGTGATGTTGATAAACAATTAGATATCAAAAATTATAAATATCAACCTGAAGATGAGCGTACAATTTCTGAAAATTCAATTGTGAGTATTTATCAGGATAAGAATGAAGATATATGGATTGGCACTTTTGGTAATGGGGCAAATTATTACAGCAGGCGTGACAAAAATTTCAACGTGGTTAAAGAAATGCATGGGGCAAAAAAAACTATTGGGAATAACCTCGTTAATGATATTTATGAAGACGATAAATATTTATGGATATCTACCGAAGGCGGACTTGACCGGATGGACAAAAAAACAGGCATTTATAAACACTATGAAAATATACCGGGGGACCAACGTTCATTATCTATAAACTCTTTATTTGATATTTTTAAAGACTCACGTAATAACCTATGGATTGGTTCATGGGCAGGTGGTTTGCATCGTTACAACTATAAAACCGACGATTTTGACCACTTTATGCCCGGCGACACTGACGGAACGATTAGTAGTTCATACATCTTCAGTATTGAAGAGGACAGCAAAGGTAATTTATGGGTTGCCACCAATGGTGGGGGGCTAAACTTGTTCGATTATGAAACAGGAACATTTAAAGCTTATAAAAGCGATATTGAAGATACGTGCAGCATCAGTGACAATTTTATTAATCAGGTTGTGATCGATGAAAATGACAATATGATTATTTTAATGTATACATATATAAATTTCAAAGCTTTCGGAAGTAATTGTTTTGAAAAGATTGAAATACCTCAACTAAACACTGATGAAGAAATAGTAAATTATTTTGTGGTTTATATCGATAGCAATGGTAATACATGGTACGGGTCTAACCATGGTCTTATAAAATATAACCGCGACGATGAAGTTGCTCAAATATATACAGTTAAAGACGGGTTGCCCAGCAATAGTGTAAAAAGTATCTTAGAGGACGCGAATGGTAATTTATGGCTGGGGACCGATAATGGCCTGGCTAGATTTACAAATGCAGTTAAGGTGCCGCAAAATCCTGTTTTTATAAATTTTTCAGCAAATGACGGGTTGCCATCTAACGATTTTAAAAAACGTTCATCTTTTAAAAACGAGCGTGGGTACATTTATTTTGGAACATCGGGGGGGTATATACACTTTCATCCCGACAGCATTTACTCAAATGAGCTAAAGCCAAAAACAGTGCTGACCAGTTTTGTTTTGAACAATGCAAAAAATGACACTGCCGGTGTATCAAAAAATATAATCGATAACATATTTACATATAACAGGATTGAGCTTGATTACGGGCATGCCGATTTCTCTGTTAGCTATGCCGCACTTAATTATTTACACCCACAGGCCAATAACTATAAATATAAGCTTGAAGGTTACGATGATAATTGGATTTATGCAAATGATATCCGTACAGCTATATACACCAATATCGAACCCGGAACTTATACTTTTTTAGTGTATGGATCGAACAACGATAATGTTTGGTCTGAAAAGCCGGCAAGCCTTACAATTGATATCATCCCACCATGGTGGAAAACCTGGGAGTTTAAGGTATTGCTCATTGTTTTGGTTATTGTTGTCGTAACACTGCTGGTTAATTTGCGTATTCGTTTTCTTAAAAAGCGCAATATTGATTTGAAGCGGAAGATTGATGAAAGAACATCCGATTTATTGCATTTGAATATCAAACTTGGAAAGCAAAAATCTGAAATTGAAAAAAAGAATGCCGAGTTATTTATCCATCAAACACGTTTGGAAGAAATGGTTCAGGAGCGGACGAAAGCACTCGAGGATGCCAAAGAGAGGGCAGAAGAATCGGACAGGCTGAAATCGGCATTCTTGGCTAATTTGAGCCACGAAATAAGAACCCCGATGAATTCAATTATGGGGTTTGCAAGCCTTTTGCCCGAAGAAGAGTCGAAAGGGCTGATTGACCAATACGCTGATATTATTGTTCGCAACTCGGAACAATTGACACATATTATCGACGATATTGTTTTGTATTCAAAGCTTCAGACCAAATTACTTATTTATACTCCTTCGGTTTTTAAAATTTCGGATTTGCTAAACGATGTGAAAACATCGTTTGCAATCCCGGTTGATAAAGCAAATGTTGAATTGAAAATTACAGGTGAGGTAGATGGAAAACTCGAGTTATTCTCTGATTATAATAAGTTGAGGCAGGTTTTTACCAATCTTATTTCAAATGCCTACAAATACACATCCGAAGGGTGTGTATGTATTGGGGCTGAAATGAAAAAGCGTTCGGTCGTATTTTTTGTGAGCGATACAGGCACAGGAATCCCAAGTGATGAAACCGAAAAGGTTTTTGAACGTTTCTATCGTGGAAGCAATATCGATAAAAGTAAAATAACAGGTACGGGGCTTGGGTTATCAATTGTAAAAGAAATGATTGAGCTCCTGGGTGGTAAAATTAAAGTAGAAAGTGAACAAGGAAAAGGCTCTAAGTTTATTTTTAAAATAAAAATGGCATTGTAATGTTCAAGTTGCTTTTTTCTCAGGTGTTGATTATGATATTTATAATGCAAAAGTCAATTGTCCCATTTCCGAAAGCTGGCGATTTATTGTTTCGTATATTGCATTATGACGGTGCGATTAATTGCAAAAAATGCACCGCATCAGTGCACAAAAGATGATTTAGAGCAAGGTTTTTTTAAATACCATACCATTGTTGCATTTTGGATTTTTGTATTGAATATTTCGATATTCATTACTGGGTTAACGACAAGAAAAAACACGTGTATTTTTCAGATTAATTGCACGGGTATAAAATCTTTTATATCTTTACACGTGTAATTAAAATGAAAAATTGTAGTGTTATGAATACAAAACTCACATTAACCATAGAAGAAGAAATTATCCATAGGGCAAAAAAATATGCTAAACAAAATGGGCGTAGTTTGTCTGGAATCATTGAAAACTATTTAAAAGTGATTACACAGGAGGAAATTCAAGAGAAAGATGATACTACGCCTATCGTAAAATCTTTAAAAGGTTCTTTCAAAGCACCTAAAAGTTTTGATTACAAAGAAGATTTGGCAGACGAACTATCAGATAAATATCTCTAAAATGAAGAATGTACTTATAGACACTGATGTGATTTTAGATTTTTTCTTTGATAGAAAACCATTTTCTGACAACTCGGAAATAATTCTATCCTTGTGTGAGTCTGGCAAAATAAAAGGTTTTATTACCCCCGTGATTTGTAGTAATATGTATTCCCTGCTTAGACGGACATCAAAACATGAAAAAGTAATTGAAAGACTAAGTCAACTTTTGATATTTATTGATGTGCTACAAATGGACAAAGATATTATCATTAATGCTCTAAATTCAAAATTCAGAGATTTTGAAGATGCTTTACAAAATTTTGCCGCAATGAAGTCAGGAAACATTGATACAATTATTACAAGAAATATTAAAGATTTAAAAAAAAGTAAAATTGGCGTTTTAACTCCTGATGATTTTATAAAAACATTTAACGCCAGTCGTTAATATTTTTACTTTTTTAGTTGAATAATGCCGTTCTTGTGAAAAGGTGGTGGTGTAATTCCGAAATTTTGGTACACCCCGGCAGGAATTCCCAAATCGGCCACGTAAACTGTTGTTTCTGAAGGAAGGCTTAAAAGAATAATTTTTGGGGCTGCGAGGGTTAAAACTTTTGCTGCTTTAAAGGTAGAGGGATTCATTTCTCCCAAAAACCCGGTGGGCATATCGAGTGAAATTTTTACAGCAGTGCTTTTATTGGCCGCTTCAATGCTTTGGTTTAACCCGGGTGTCAGAGGCAGTTTTTGGGAAAAACCGAGGTACGCATCAATCCACAAATCGGGATTTTTAACAGGTTCAATTTTTGCGCCAAATTTAAGCGCTCGTTCCAGCTGCAGCTTTGGCAAGGGTTTGGTTATTTCCGTAAAAAAATCGAGATAAACATGATATCCCCAGGCAGCGAGACGACGGGCTGCCACCAGTCCGCCACCACCGTTGTTGCCGTCTCCTGCGCCAACAGTTACCACAGAACCGGGGGGCACTACTATTGAAACGAGGTGCGCCAGATGCAAGCCTGCATTTTCCATCATCAGTTCGATGGGCAGGTTGTAATTTTCCACGGTGTAATAATCCATCTCACGGAATTGCTCCAGTTCGAGGGCTTGGTTTGGTATAAATTCTATTTCAGGAACATTCATAAGCTGTAATTTTTTTCTCGTAAAGAGGTCAGGTTTTATTTGTGTTTTGTTAAATTAAACTGAGAAGCAAAAATCCTCCGACCAAGACAAATATATAAGAAACCACAATTTTCATTTTATCTTCGGATACTTTATTCTGCAATAGCGGTTTCAATTGTCCACCAATGATTACTCCGGGTATACTCGTTTTATTGAATTCTTTGTTTTGGTTTTATCAGCAGCCGAAGTGACTGATCGTAGGTAAAGTAATTCCATGTCCAGTTAAGAAACACAAAAAAGCGGTTTTTTACGCCCATTATGGTAAACAAGTGAACAAAACTCCAAAGTACCCAGGCCACAAAACCGCGTAGTTTAAAACCGGGCAGCTCGGCCACAGCTCGGTTGCGTCCAATGGTGGCAAGTGCACCTTTGTGCACATATTCAAACGGGTGGATTTGCTCCCCGGCTGCCATTCTTTTAAAATTGGCAGAGAGCATTTTTGCCTGTTGAATGGCTACCTGTGCCACCTGCGGATGCCCGTTCGGGTATTTTGGAGTTTCCATAAAAGCGATGTCGCCGATGGCAAAAATATCTTCATATCCATTCACCTTATTTTCACGGTCAACAATGAAACGTCCGCCACGGCTAAAACTTTCAGTTTTAAATCCTTTTAATATGTTGGCTTTTACACCCGCCGCCCAAATCAGGGTTTTGGTGTCGAAGGCAGTTCCGTCAGACAGGGTTGCTGTAGTACCGTCGTAATCGGTAACCCGCAAACCGGTTTTTACTTCCACTCCCATTTTTTCGAGGTATTTTTTCGATAAATCTGAGGCTGAAGACGACATGGCTGAAAGTAGTTCCGACGATTCGAAAAGTACAATACGCATTTTCGATAAATCGATTTCAGGATAATCTTTCGGGAAGATGTATTTTTTCATTTCGGCCAGCGCTCCGGCCAGTTCAACGCCGGTTGGCCCGCCACCTACCAAAGCAATATTCAGGTACTTGTCCATTTCATCGGGCGATTCCTGATGCAAAGCCTTTTCGAAATTTTCGAGAATGGTATTTCGAATGAGAATGGCATCGGAAGCCGATTTCATCGACAGCGCATTTTGCTCAATATTGCTTTGCCCGAAAAAGTTGGTATCGGCACCCATGGCCAGCACGAGGTAATCGTATTTCAGATAACCAATGCTGGTTTTAATTTCCTTGTCTTCAGGGAAAACCTCGGTTACTTTGGCCATCCGGTAATGGATGTATTCCTCCTTCTGCAACACTTTTCGTAACGGAAAAGAGATGGCACTGGGCTCAAGCCCGGCAGTGGCCACCTGATAAAGCAACGGCTGAAACTGGTGATAGTTGTTTTTGTCTAACAGTACCATTTGATAATGCTGGCACAATGACTTACGGACAAGTTTTAATCCGGAAAAACCACCGCCAATAATTACAATTCGCTTATAAGAAGTGTCAGGAATATTTGGAATATAATTTTTTTCAGACATGGTTTTATGATATTTTAAAAAAGTATGATAAAATTCTTATTAATGGCTCAGGCCCCTTTCATTGTTGGGTTTACTTTCCTGAGTTCAATAATTTGCCGGATAATATTGGAATATCTAATGAATTGAATTGAGTGCAGCAATAATGTTATCAACAGTTGAACGCTTTTTATAATCGGGATCGAAATGCCGCCAAACAATTTTGCCATCGGCATTTATCACATACGTTGCGGGAATAGGAAGCCGCTGGCTTTCATCGGAGTGGGCTTCTTTCAGGTTGGCGCCCAGTATGGTGTTGTACATCGTTCGTGTTATTTTATCCGGATGAAAAGTAACATCGTAGGCATCCGCGATTTTGTACCCTTCATCATAAAGCAAATTAAAGTTTGCCCCTGTTTTTTTAGCAGTTTTTTCGAGGTAATCGGGTTTTTCGGGCGAAACGGCAACCACAGTGACACCTTTGTCCA
>JASMTI010000179.1:0-42158 GCA_041694375.1 Bacteroidales bacterium
ATGCCAATCAATTCAAAGAAATAATAAAGGAACTCGACCTGTCAGAAAAAGCTTTAGCACTTACAGGGGATGCAAATACTGACTGGCAAAATGAAATTTTCCAGACAGCTATATCTACCGACCACAACGTTGGACTATCGGGAAGCATCAACAACCTGCCATACAGGGCTTCTGTAGGTTATTCAAATCAAAAAGGATTGCTTAAAACATCATCTCTTGAACGCTTTACAGGTTCAATCAATTTGAACCCGTCGTTCTTTGAAGACCACCTCGATGTTAATGCAAATATCAAGGGAATGTATGTAAGCAACCGGTTTGCAGATGAGGGCGCAATTGGAAACGCAATTGGCTTCGACCCCACACAAAATGTTTACAGCGACAGCGAGGAATACGGCGGCTATTTCACATGGCTGCAACCCAACGGCGCACCAAATACCGTAGCCCCGGCCAACCCTGTTGCCATGCTCGAAATGCGTGAGGATATTTCAACCGTTATGCGTAGCATTGGTAACATCCAACTCGATTATAAGTTTCACTTTTTACCCGAATTAAGGGCCAACCTTAACATGGGCTACGATTATTCAAAAAGTGAAGGCGACGTTTGGGTTTCAGAAGATGCCTCGTGGATGTACGATGCTGTAAATGGTGGTGGCGAAGACCGCTTCTACTCTCAGGACAAACGCAATGAACTTCTGGATTTCTACCTGAATTATGCAACCGATATTGATGCAATTGACAGCCGTATCGATGTAATGGGAGGTTACTCATGGCAACACTTCTTCCGTGAAAACTATACAGAAGCATACAATATTGCCAAAACAAAAACACTTTACGAACCAAACTGGGATCCCACTGAATATTATCTGGTTTCTTTCTTTGGCCGTGTAAACTATACCTTAAAAGACCGTTACCTGGCAACATTCACACTCCGTAACGACGGAACTTCACGTTTTTCAGAAGATACACGTTGGGGGTTGTTCCCTTCGGTTGCTTTAGCTTGGAAAATTAAAGAAGAATCATTCCTGAAAGATGCCGATGCAGTTTCTGAATTGAAACTACGGTTAGGCTGGGGTGTAACCGGGCAACAAAATATAGGACAAGGAAACTATCCTTATTTGGCCAGATATTCTACAAGTATGGACAATGCCAGCTATTTATTTGGCAACACTTTTGTTAACACCTTACGGCCCGATGGATACGATGCCAGTATTAAGTGGGAAGAAACCACAACGTACAACATTGGTTTTGACTATGGTTTTCTTGACAACCGCATCTCTGGTACTTTAGATTTTTACCAGCGCAACACTAACGACTTGTTAAATGTAATACCTGTTCCGGCCGGTACTAACTTTACAAATGAAATACTTACCAATATTGGTAACATGGAAAACCGTGGTGTTGAATTCTCGATAAACGGAGGAATCATATCTACTGAAGACATGCTTTGGGAAGTTGGCTTCAATGTAAGCTATAACGAAAATAAAATTACAAAGCTTACTACATCGGACGACCCTACATACCTGGGCGTTGAAACCGGAGGTATTTCAGGCGGTGTTGGCAGCAATATCCAAATGCACAGCGTAGATTATCCTAAATCTTCATTCTTCGTATACGAACAAGTATATGACGAAGAAGAAAACCCTGTTGAAGGTTTGTATGTTGACCGTAATGATGATGGTAAAATCAACAACGACGACCGTTATCATTACAAAACACCCGATGCCGATGTGTTCATGGGCATTTCATCAAAGTTTGCTTACAAAGGTTTTGATGCCAGCCTTGGTGCACGTATAAACCTTGGGAACTATGTTTACAACAACATCGAATCGAGAATGAGCGTTTATAACGAAATCTATTGGTCATCAAACTATCTGCGTAATGTTACAACTGGTATTTACGATACCGGCTTTGACCAGCCCCAGTATTTCTCAGACTATTACATTCAAAATGCCTCGTTCTTCCGTCTTGACCACATAACATTAGGGTACAATATCGATATGCCAACCGACATGCTTGACCTAAGGGTGTTTGGCTCAGTGCAAAACGTCCTTGTAGTATCGCCTTACAGCGGACTTGACCCGGAAATTAGTAATGGCATAGACAATAATGTTTACCCAAGGCCCAGAACATTTATGTTGGGTGTAACCGTTGATTTTTAACAAGAAAAAACATAAAACAATGAAGATAAATATTTTAAAACAATACATGATTTTTGTGTTTGCTTTAGCTTTAGCATTCACATCATGTGTCGATGATTTAAATACTGTGCCGTTAGATGAAGATGTAACAACTAGTGCCACAGTTTACGACAACCCTGAAGCTTACAGGCAGGTATTGGCAAAATGCTATGCAGGCCTTGCAACTACAGGACAAGAAGGACCAGCCGGCATGCCCGATGTTGGGGGGATTGATGAAGGTTTTTCGTCCTATTTACGCGGATACTGGAACCTACAGGAACTCTCAACCGATGAAGCCATTACCGGATGGGGTGACGATGGGCTTGCCGATATTCATAATCACGCATGGACCTCAAGCAACGACTTTGTAAAAGGTTTTTATTATCGTGTTTTCTATCAAATTGCCATTGCCAACGAACTTATTCGTGAGGCTTCTGACGCAAAACTTAACGAACGTGGCGTATCTGACACTGAAAAAACCGAAATAGAATTTTATCGTGCCGAAGCACGCTTTTTAAGGGCACTCAGTTACTGGCATGCATTAGACTTATTCCGAAGCGTACCTTTCGTTACCGAGGAAGATGGAGTAGGATCATTCTTCCCCGAACAAATTTCAGCAACAGATTTGTACGATTACATTGAAACTGAATTACTGGAAATTGAGAGCTTAATGAAAGAACCAATGGCCAATGAATATGGCCGCGCCGACAGGGCAGCTGCATGGATGTTATTATCAAAATTATACCTAAATGCAGAAGTGTACACCGGGACAGCTGAATACGGAAAAGCTGCCGAGTATGCTAAAAAAGTGATCGATGCAGGCTACGAACTTGAACCAACTTATGAAAACCTGTTCCTTGCCGACAATCATACTGCAAGTGGCAACATTTTCTCGGTAGCTTTTGATGGTGTACATACCAAAACATGGGGTGGCACTACATTTATTATCAATGGCGCCATTGGTGGGTCAATGACCCCGGCTAATTATGGTGTACAAGAAAACTGGGGAGGACACAGGGCAACAAAGGCCTTTGTCCAGAAATTCCCACAATACGCATCAGCCGAAAAAAGCTTGGTTGTGCCGGTTAAAAGTGCCAACGATTACCCAATACTGCATTGCCCCGGAAGCTACCAAGGATGGGATGCAGCCAATAACAATACCGTAATTTACTCACGAAATGATGATGGGGTTTATGAAGGTTACTTGTATTTTGATGAAAGTAATTTTGAAGACGGAAATGTTGAATTCAAATTTGATGTTAACGGCGACTGGTCTGAGAATTATGGAATTGGAGAAACAGAAGGCACATTGGTTTCGGAAGGTGCAAACATTCCGGTTACTGAAGCTGGTTTATACAAAGTTAATGCCGACCTGAACAACCTCACCTATTCAATAACAAAAACCGAATGGGGAATTATTGGTGATGCTACCGAAGGTGGCTGGGACAATGACCAGAACATGAACCTTAATTCAGATGGCACCTTAACAATTGAAGCCAAACTTACCAGTGGAAACTTCAAGTTCAGGGCTAACGACGCTTGGGGCATAAACCTTGGAACATCAGAAACAGAAGGAGTATTGGTGCAAGATGGTGGAGACATACCAGTTTCCGAACCCGGCAAATATCTCATTACGCTTGTTCTTACCGAAGCTGATTATACTTATGATATGATCCAGTCAAGCTCAGATGAGAGGGCAATGTTCTACACCGACGGACAGTCTCTTGAAATTGAAAATGTTTCCGACTTCACAAATGGTTATGCAGTTACAAAGTGGAAAAATATCACATCGGATGGTGTGGCAGGTTCTGACCCAACCCACGTTGATACCGACTTTCCTGTTTTCCGGATTGCCGATGCGTACCTAACATATGCTGAAGCTGCACTGCGCGGTGGTGGAGATGCCAACCTTGCCCTTGAGTATGTAAACAAAGTACGAACCCGTGCATATACCGACGATTCTGGCAACATATCAGCCGAAGAGTTGACACTCGATTTTATCATTGACGAACGTGCCCGCGAACTGTATTGGGAAGGCTCACGCCGTACCGACCTTGTACGATTTGGGTTACTAACCGGCGATAATTATATCTGGCCATGGAAAGGTGGCATTCAGGAAGGTACAGGTACAAACGAACGTTACAACATTTACCCAATACCAGCATCTGACGTTATTGCTAATCCAAACCTTTCACAAGTTGGTGACTATTAATTGCTAATCATATAAATATTTGTAAAATGAAACAACTAAAAAATATATTAATTGCATCACTCGCCCTGCTTCTGTTTTTCGCTTGTGAAGAAATTGAAAGGGAACCGGTGGTAAAACCCGGAGATGCACCTATGCTTGCCACACCTTCTTCTGGTACTTCAATCGTACTCGAAAGAATGGGTGCTGAAGACAATACCATATCTTTTTCATGGACCGAAGCTGATTTTGGTTTTCAAAGTGCCACTTCATATACCCTACAGTTTGACATGGCTGGTGGAGACTTTTCGGAACCATTATCGCTTGTAACAACACCTGACACATTCGCAGTTGTAACACAAGCAAGCCTGAACGAGAAACTCATGGAATTTGGCTTACCTGTAAGTGAAGAAACAGCTATGGATGTTAGGGTATCAGCATCAGTTAGCGACGATGTTGTATCGCTCAACTCTGTTGCAAATGATATTAATATCACATTGTACGCCTCATCATTCCCCCCAATATACATGATTGGGGCAGGAACAGGTGGCTGGGACACTGGCTTGGCTGTTGAAGTCGCTTCAACCGGAGTTCCTTTCAACTATGAAACTAAAGCTTACTTTGATTCATCAGGCGATGGAAACTTCAGGTTCTTTAATAACCCAGACTGGGGAGCTTCTCTTGGTGGATATGATGTATTTACAACCTATCCAACCGACTTGCTGGAAGTAGCCGAAGGGGATGACGACCCGAACTTCCGCTTTATTGGAGAATCGGGATGGTACATTATCCATGCAGATACCGAAAACGGTGAAATTACAATGGAAGCTACTGAAGAGCCTATGCTTTATGCAGTGGGTGATGCCACAACCGGCTGGAATTTTGACCCGGGAACCGCAACCCTTTCATGGACAGGTCATGAAATTTATGAAGGCGACATCGATTTCACTCAAGATGGAGCTTTCCGTTTCTTTGCACAAGCCGACTGGGGACCTGAAAGTTATGGTTATACAACGCTTACAGAATACGACACAAATTATATTGATGTGATGGAAGGGCATGATGACCCAAACTGGCAATTTGTTGCTGAATCGGGCAATTATCATGTTGTTGTAAATATCAGAGAAAAATCGGTGGTAATTACCAACAACTAAATTTTCATAGAGATTATTTGTAAAAAGTCAGCATGTTCAGGCATGCTGACTTTTTATTCTGATAATATAAAATCAATCAGGATAATAAAATGTGATAACTACAATGTTTTTAACAATATTGAAATTGGGGAAATGAGGAGAACTTTTGTATTATTTGTTATGGTTTTCGTGGCGATGGTTGTAAATGCACAAATTACAACCTCGCCCGAATTACCTGTTGCCGACCAACCGGTAACCATCACTTTAAACTCAGCAGAAGATGACCGCTTGGGCGATTTCAGAGGTGATTTATATGCCCATACCGGTGTAGGCATTAAAGGCGTTGGCGACTGGCAAAATGTAATTGGCGACTGGGGGCAAAACAACATTCAACCAAAACTCACACACTTAGGCGATGGAATTTATGAACTTGAAATATCGCCCGACATCAACAGTTTTTATGGAGTGGATTCAGGTCAGGAGATCTATAACATGTCGTTTGTTTTCCGCTCTTCTGACGGCAGCAAGCAAACCGACGACCTTTTTGTAGATGTTTTCCAGCCCGGGTTAAGCATTAGCATTTCTTCGCCCCAAAATAATAACATCCTTCAAATTGCTGATGAACAAACCATTGCAGCAAACTCAACCGAGGAAGCCAACCTTTCAATTTTGATTAACGGTACCCCACTAACTGAAACGACCGGCAGCTCTATTTCTTCACCTTATACTTTTACCGAAACCGGAACTTACGAGATTGTTGCCCGCGCACAAACCACCTTGGAAACAACAGGTGATACCGTTTATGTTGTGGTACGCGAAGATGAAACTGAAATTCCATTGCCGCCTGGTGCACGAAAAGGTATCAGCTACCCCGACGATGAATCTGTACGGCTTGTATTGTGGGCTCCCGGTAAAAAATATGTTTACCTCTTGTCGGAACTTAGCAACTGGAAACCCGACAATAATTACCAACTCACCAAATACGGCGATTACTTTTGGATTGAAATTGACGGCCTCGAAAGCGGAAAAGAGTATGCTTTTCAGTATCTGATTGACGGAGAACTGACCATTGCCGACCCTTATACAGAGAAAATTCTCGACCCGCAGAATGACCCGCACATCACAAATGAAACCTATCCGGGGCTTATAGCTTACCCCGAAGGAAAACTAGAAGGCTACGCATCGGTTTTTCAACCCGGACAAGAGGAATACCAATGGGAGCATCCCTATGTGGAATTTCCCGAAAAAGAAGAAATGGCAATATACGAGATGCTTATACGCGATTTTACCGAAGAACACACATACGCCTCCATTATCGAAAAGCTCGATTACCTTGAAAACTTAAACATTAATGTGCTTGAACTAATGCCCGTTAACGAGTTCGAAGGCAACCTGAGCTGGGGATATAACCCATCGTTTTATTTTGCCCCTGACAAGTACTACGGTCCGGCTAAAGAGTTGAAAATGCTAATTGATGAATGCCACAAACGCGGCATTGCCGTGGTAATCGATATGGTATTGAACCATAGTTTTAATTCGTGTCCCTTTGCACAAATGTACTGGGAAAACAATAAACCAGCTGCCGATAACCCATGGTACAACGTGAATTCAAATTTTAGCAACCCCGATGCCCAATGGGGAAGCGATTTTAACCACGAATCAGATGCCACCAAAGAGCTGGTTGACAGTGTCAACAGTTTCTGGATGAACGAGTACAAGGTTGACGGGTTCCGCTTTGATTTCACCAAGGGCTTTTCAAATACCCCTTATGGCCCCTCAAGCTGGGGCAGCAACTACGACGAAGCACGCATCAACAACCTAAAACGCATGGCTGATGAAATATGGAAACGCAATCCCGAAGCACTGGTTATCTTAGAACACCTGGCCGAAAATTCTGAAGAAAAAGAACTGGCTAATTATGGCATGATGCTTTGGGGTAACCTGAACCACAATTACGGTGAGGCAGCCATGGGTTATACCGAAAGCAATAAATCGGACATCTCGTGGGGGTATTACGCCCAGCGCAATTGGAATGACCCTAACCTTGTTACATACCAGGAAAGCCATGATGAAGAGCGGATTGCCTATAAAACCCAGCAATATGGCAATGCTTCGGGTACTTATAATATCAAAAACCTTGATACTACCCTCGACCGTTTAAAGCTCAATGCAGTATTCCACCTGCCCATACCCGGGCCTAAAATGATTTGGCAGTTTGGCGAGTTGGGCTACGATTATTCCATCGATTACGATGGCCGACTTGGAGAGAAACCCATTCGCTGGGACTACGTTGACAAAGCCAACCGGGCTGAGTTGTTTAAAACCATGGCTGCATTGAACCATATCAAACAAAATTATGAAGAATTTTCTGTAGATGAAATGGACTATTCGCTCAACGGGGCGGTTAAAACTTATACCCTATCTGCTGGTGACAACCATGTTGTGGCAATAGGAAATTTCGATGTAAACGAACAAACTACAACTGTCAATTTTCCTAAAACCGGCACTTGGTATAATTACTTCGACCGTTCAACTTATAATGTTAGTGCTTCATCAGAAGAAATAACACTCGCGCCGGGTGAATACCTGTTGCTTACCACCCGTGAAATGGAATATCCGGAGTTTACGATACGGTTAAACACCAACGACTTGAAATCAAAAAAACAAGGCGTGAATGTATTCCCAAACCCTTTAAAAAACCGTTTGAACATTAGAGGAAGCAACTTAAAACATGCATTTCTTAGCAACATAAACGGACAGACTATACAAAAATTTATGTTCGATAACACCAATACTGCAACCATTGATTTAAACAACATCAAACACGGTGTATATTTTCTAACTACATTAGACAAGTCAGGCTACAGTGTAAAGAAAATTGTGAAACATTAAAATCTTAAAACTTAAAACATTTCTTTTATCTTAAATAATATTTATCTTTTCACGGAATTTAAATTTATTAAAATGACCGAAAAGAAATTAATAAAAGAAATGTGTGAATATTTCAGAAGTGAAATATTAGAAAAGCATCAAAAGAACCTGTTAAATAAACATTCAAAATTATCAGAATACCAGATTAATCCTATACTTGTAAAATACTTATCCCAACTTATAGATAATGGTGTTACCGCAGAAGGTATAGCCAAGGCATTGTTTTATCCAAGAGCTTTAGGCACTTCTATTACGGGTTCTTTTGGTACAAAATTTCAAAAAATGTTATTAAATGTTGGCCTTGCGACAGGTTCATTGATCCCTGGAATGGATATTGAATATACTGACAAAGTAGATGGAAGAAAGAAGTATTGCCAATTAAAATCGGGTCCCAATACAATCAATTCGGGGGATGTAAAACCAATCTTGGCTGAATTTGATTCTGTGGCCAATCTTGCAAGAACAAATTTTATCGACTTCAACAATAATGACTTAATATTAGCCATAATGTATGGAGATAAAAAACAGTTAAGCGGACATTACCAACGAATCAATAAAAAATATCCCGTTATTATTGGGGACGAGTTTTGGTACCGAATTACTGGTTACAAGTCATTCTATCAAAATCTGATCAGTTCGATTGATAAAGAAATAAGCTCAATGCCTGACTCTAATTCATTTCAAAAAGCAATTCAAAATTTAACTTCTGAAATTATTGATGCCAATATCATTTAAAAATTTAACAACTGAATATCCAATTTCCTTTGCAAGATTAACTGGAACGGCATTCCCTATTTGTTTATATTGTTGAGATACTGAACCTGCAAAACTCCATTCATCAGGAAATGTTTGAATACGTGCATATTCCCGAACCGTAAACGGCCTTGTTTCTTCAGGGTGACAACGTTCTGTCTGTTTTTGTGCAGGGCTACAGGTTAACGTTAAACTTGGTTCATCCCAACTCATCCGTCTTGCCATGCCAGTTTTTCCCCCTCCTAAATGAAAACTACCCCCCATGTACGATTTTTGTATTTCTAATGGCAGATCGCGCCAATATCCGCCTTGCGGCACCAAATCCAATACATTTTTTTTCGTGCCCGGATACTTTTGTCCATCTGAATGTGGCACATCGGTATTATAAAGCTTCCCCTTTTTTAGTGCATCTTTAATGCTATATATTGTTTTATAAGGTTTTGGAAATTCAAATATTTCCGGATTAATATCTTTCCTTATACCAACCAATAAAACACGCTCCCTTTTTTGCGGAACATTGTAAAAAATTGCCTTCATCAATTTGGGGGGTAGAACATTGTATCCAATTTCATTTAAAATAGACACCATCCCCTGTATTGTGCGTCCATTATCATGCCGCAAAAGCCCCCTTACATTTTCCCCAACACAAATTGGGGGCATCGTTTCTTGTACCACGCGTGCAAACTCGTAAAATAACGTACCCCTTGCATCTTTCAACCCCAGTTTTTTTCCTGCATAACTAAAAGCCTGACAAGGAAATCCCCCGGCTACAAGATCAATCTTACTTTTATAATCTTTAAAAGATACATTCGCAATATCATCCTCAATAACATTCCACCCTGGCCTATTCATTCTCAATGTTGCAGAAGCCCAGTGATCTACTTCATTTAAAGCCGAACATTTAATCCCTGCCATTTCCAAACCCAGGGCCAATCCCCCGGCTCCGGCAAACAATTCAATAGCATTATATTCTGCTTTTGGCTCAACAAAATTTGTTATCTCTTCATTATTGAACAAAAAGCTTAATTCATCAAATATTTTTAACTGTTCTTTTTTATAAACCCTGTAATTACTCATCGGCTCACGCACGGCTGTGAGTTTACCACTCCGATCCCAGCGCCTTAGTGTTTCTTTACTTACCGATAGCAAATCTGCCACTTCTGATATATTATAATACTTTTTCATTTAATAACCATATTATACAAGGTTGTACATGGTTACAAATAAATTGATATTTTTTATAAAAAACAAGAGATTTGTAAAATAAAACAGCAGAAGAATGACTACATATTCAAACAAGCCTATAAAAGTACCACGCTTTAAAGAAGAAAACGGTTTTTACACCACTAAAAACCGGTCGAAATTAATGAGTAAAATTAAAAGCAGCGACACCAAACCTGAAATTAAATTACGCAAATTCCTATGGAACATTGGGCTACGATACCGGAAAAATGTAAAAAAGTTACCAGGCTCACCTGACATAGTTTTCTATAAATACCGCCTGGTTATATTTGTTGACGGGGAATTTTGGCATGGATATAACTGGGAAGAAAAGAAAAACAAAATTAAATCAAACAGGGCATTTTGGATACCAAAGATTGAACGTAACATTGAACGTGACAAAGCAACCAACAAGCATTACAAACAAACAAATTGGACTGTAATGCGCTTTTGGGAGCATGAAATTAAGAATGAATTTGGCAAGTGTTTATTAAAAATTCTAGACTTCATCTCCGATAAAGAAGAAACAAAAATATAGACTTATTAAATATCACAAAAGAAGGATACCGAGTAGCATAAAAATAAGGTAATCAAAGCACCACTTCTCACAGTCGCAATGTTCCCAGCTTCGACATCAGGCAAAAAGGTGTGCAGGCAATATGCTCCAAAGGATGACTTTGCCCCAGAGCGTTGTTTTTTGATTCTTTTCAAATTGCATAAACGCTTAAAATATACAACACAAAAAAGGAAGAAGCCGGCTACAGCTTCTCCCTTTAAATTTTTCTTGCTTTACATGAATGATTATTTTTCATTTTCTTGGTCATCAACCTCACCTACTACATAGTTATAAGCATCTTTAACTTTAAAAAAAGAGATAAGTTCTGATAAAGACTCGGCCTGTGCCGTCATTTCTTCAGCATTGGCAGCCATTTCTTCGGAGGCTGCTGCATTTTGCTGAGCAACTTTATTCAATTCCTGAATCGATTCATTAATTTGAGTCACTCCCAGCGATTGTTGTTCGCTCGAAGATGTGATCTCATTAACATGGCTCATAATCTTTTCAATTTCAGGTAATAATTTTGTAAGGTTCTCGCTTGATGACTCAGTCTTTTCCATACTAACCTTCGTAATATCGGTTATTTCTTTTGCCGATTCTTTTGTGTTTTCAGCAAGTCGCCTAACTTCATCCGCCACTACTGAGAAACCGTTACCGGCCTCACCAGCCCTTGCTGCTTCAACAGCTGCATTTAATGCCAATATATTAGTTTGAAAAGAAATGTCACTAATGATCTCAATTTTTGATGAAATCTGTTTCGAATACTCGATAGCCGACAATGCTTCTTCAATTACCGACTTAATGCTTTCTCGGGCTATACCAATAATCGCATTCGTATTTTGAGCATTCTCATTACTTGTTTCAATACTGGCTGTTATCTCTTCCATCGTTGAAGACACCTCTTCAACTGTCGTAGCCTGCTCTGAAGCACCTTGTGATAATTCTTCGGAGGTACTGCTTGTCTGGCTACTGGCCGAACTAATATTATAAGCACCACTGCTAATTTCAGCAACGGTCTCTTTTAGTTTTTCAGCCATGTTGTTCAGGGAGGCAATCAACACACCAATCTCATCTTTCCGTTTATAATCGATATGATGTGACAGGTTGCCGTTTGATAACTCCGTGGCAAAATTGACGCCTTTCAGAAGCCCCTGTGTAATTGAACGACTTAAAGCAAAACCTGCCAATATAAACAAAATAATAAAAATTAAAGCCGCCAACGCATTTATATAGATTATATCATTAATAGCCTTGCGTATGTCCGACTCAAAAACAGTAATTGCAAGATATGCATCAATTTCATCAACATAATGATAATACAAGTATTTTTTATCGCCTTCATATACATACGATATTTCTCCCTTGTCATTTCCTGATTTTGTAATTTTTGTGAAAAATTCTTCATCCGATACATTTTCCCCTTCGTCAGAAGGATGTATCAACAAGGCTCCATTAGATGACACAAGAAAAGGGTACCCCTCACCAAAAAAACTATTTGCATAAAATACATTTTCAAGATTTGCAAGTTCTTTTTCTGGCATACCCACATATAAAGCACCTTCAATCTTTCCATCTACATAAATAGGCGAATAAGCAGTTAAATACCAATCATTAACCACATAGGCCCTTCCTTTATATACATCACCCCTCATCAACGCTTTTGATACAGGTGATGAATTTGGTATAAATGTACCAACCGCACGTTCTCCGTTGTTTTTTTTAATCGATGTCGTAATTCTTAAAAAACCATCTTCGAAACGCTGAAATATTGTTGCGCTAGCTACCCCTTTTTCGACAAGCTGATCAACTGTATCGAAATTATTTATAAGCCTGTTACCATTGTAAGTTAATAGTGGCAGCTCAATACGTTGCTTTTCTTTTGTAAACTGGTTCGTAACTTCAAGGCTTAGACTTGTACGATTATTAAGGCTAAATAAATCCTCATTACTGAAGCCCTCTTCAAAGAAGTTCAGCCCAAGGTTAACATATTCCTTGTTCTTACCGATCTCAGCTTCCAAAAAATTGTAGTAATCATTTAACTCCGCTTGTGCTTCACTGCTAACTTCATCAAGAATCTCATTTTTACGATTTTGATAATTATAAATTGTCAAAATCAGAATAAGAAAAGTCACCAGTGACCCGTTGATCAGATTAAGCCGCTGACCAATTTTTAAATTGTTCAAAAATCCCCACATAAAATCTTAAATTATAACCCCAATTAATAAATGAATGAAAACATTTGGGAAGTATTCCAGTAGAGAGAGTAAGAAGTACAAAGAAAGAATAATTTCATTTTTATTTTATTTCCTGCAAAACATATAAAAGAAAAAACAATGAAAAACTCACCCCCACCCATTTTATGTGCTTATTTTCAATATATTTAGCAGTGTAAAATAATTGATAATTCAAGATAATAATACCCACAGACACCTCATTTCACGCCTCATTTTTATCACTTCGGTATTTTTTATGCTCATAAAAACATTCAACTACGGAACGTTGTGCTAAAATTCAATAAAACAATGGACAGGAATATCATCGCAATATAAATCCAATGCTGATGGGGTTCACCCTGAGAAACCAGCGGTTATTGCCAAACTAAGGTCAATTTTGTATTACATCGGATATCCCAACTTTGTTTAATTTTCTGTTGAGAATGTTTTCCTGAATTAATTTGTCTTTTGATGCCATTTTAAAGGTTTTAAAAGCATTACCCTTGAATTGATTTTGATGATGGATTAATTATATTTGTGTCAAACCTTATTTTACACAATTTCTTTAAAAAGCACCAATGCATCCAAATAAAAGAATAAACGTCCTGCTGGGATGGGCCGTTTTTGCCATTTCATTCACCGTTTACCTGTTAACTTTAGAACCCACGGCCAGCTTCTGGGATTGCGGGGAGTTTATTGCAGCAGCCTACAAATTACAGGTACCACACCCCCCGGGCGCACCGTTTTTTTTATTGGTCCAACGGGTGATTTCCCTGCTTGCCCCATCGCAAAAATTTGTTGCATATTCAATGAATGCCTTTTCGGCATTGGTAAGCGCGGCCACTATCATGTTTTTGTACTGGACAATTGTCAACCTTATTTTTCGTTTTGCTAAAAAAAGTTCATCGCTGACCATACCTGTCATCTATGCCTCTGGCATAATTGGTGCCCTTGCTTTCGCTTTTACCGACACCTTTTGGTTTTCGGCTGTCGAGGCTGAAGTGTATGCTTTATCATCTTTGTTCACCGCTGTTGTTTTTTGGGCAATCCTCCGTTGGGAGCAAGAAGCAAGCGTCCCCGGGGCAAACAGGTGGATACTGCTTATCGCCTATCTCATGGGGCTCTCAATTGGTGTACACCTGCTCAACTTACTCGCGATTCCGGCTATCGCGCTAATCTGGTATTTTAAAAAATATAAACCTAACACAAAGGGAACTATAATGACACTGGTGCTTTCGGGGGCTGCCATTTTGTTTATTATGTACGGAATCGTACAGGGAACACCGTACATCGCCCGCAAAATTGAAATTCTGTTTGTAAACGGACTTGGCTTGCCATTTAACTCGGGATTGCTATTTTTCATCACTTTTTTGTTTGTCTTTCTTTCTTTTTTAATTGTCTATTCCCATAAAAGAAAAAAGCCCGGACTTCATCTGCTTGCTACTTCAGTTTTGCTCATTTATATTGGATTTGGTTCATATGCCATGATTATGATTCGTTCGGCAGCCAACCCGCCCATGGATGAAAACAACCCCGAAAATGCATACATGCTGATGAATTACCTGAACCGAACCCAGTATGGCAAAACGCCGCTGATTTCGGGGCACTATTTCAATGCCCCGGCGGTTGGAACCAAACCCGGAAAAGCTGATTATTACCCCGGGGAAGACCGGTATGTGAAAGTTGGTGGGCAAACCGGATACCAGTACGACCAACGGTTTAAAACCATCTTTCCCCGTATGTACAGCAGCCAGCCGAACCACATGTACGGCTATAATAGCTGGGGCCGGATTGATGGCAAACCGGTTAAAGTGAATGGCGAAACGAAATACATACCAACTTTTGGCGAAAACTTCAGGTTTTTTATGTCGTACCAGCTCGGATTTATGTATTTCAGATATTTTATGTGGAACTTTTCGGGAAGGCAAAACGACAACCAGGGATATGGGAGCATCCTCAACGGCAACTGGCTTTCGGGAATCCCGTTTATTGACAAAGCAAGGCTTGGGCACAATGGCATTCAACCCGATTCGATGAGCAACCCCGAAACCACAAACCGATACTATATGTTGCCTTTGTTGCTTGGTTTACTGGGTGCTTTTTTTCATTACAAGAAAAATACTAAAGACTTTTGGGTGGTAGCATTATTGTTTTTTATGACCGGCATTGCCATTGTTTTGTACCTTAACCAAACCCCCTACCAGCCCCGCGAACGCGATTATGCTTATGTGGGTTCGTTTTATGCTTTTTCAATATGGATAGGCTTTGGGGTTTCAGCAATATCCTCTTTTTTTAATACAGTATTAAAAAGAAAAGCATACATACCGGCTGTTTTAATTTCGATGGCTGTACCTGTACTATTGATTGCTGAAAACTATAACGACCATGACCGTTCGGGACGTTATATTGTTAGCAACCTGGGGAAGAACTATCTTAACACCTGTGCCCCCAACTCAATTTTGTTTACATACGGCGACAATGATACGTTCCCGCTTTGGTATGCCCAGGACGTTGAAAACGTACGCACCGATGTACGCATTTGTAATGTTACACTGCTTAACAGCGCCTGGTATATCAACCAAATGAAACAAAAAGTGTACGATTCAGACCCTGTACCCAGCTCAATGCCACCCGATAAATATGAATACAATAAAAGAAATGTGGTGCTTGTACGAAATGATATAGAAAAGCCCCTGGAATTGTCAAGGTTAATGCAACTGGCCCTGAGCGACAACAAGCGCGCCCAATTACAAACCCGCGATGGCAGTTGGTACAATTATTTTCCAACAAGCAAATTCAAAATCACGGTAGATAAGCAGCAAGTTATAAAGACCAATACCGTTCGTAAAGAACAAATAAACCAAATAGCCGATTCTGTAATTATTGAATATAACGGGAACTACATTACAAAAAGCGACTTTGCCATTCTTGACATTCTTGCAAACAACAATTGGAAGCGCCCGATTTACTTCGATATGAGCGTTGTAGAAACAACAAACCTTTCACTAAAACCTTACTTGCAGAATGAAGGGTTTGCATACCGTTTTGTGCCCCTGCTCAATCAAAAGGTCAATACTGAGAAATTATACCAAAACATGATGCACCAATATCAATGGGGCAACATTGGCTCACCCGGTATATTTATTGGTGAAAACCTCAGAAAAACCATCCATTCTGCAAACATTAAACCTAATTTCTATCTGCTGGCTTACTCATTGGTTGCTGACAACCAGCATGAAAAAGCCCTTGAATCGGCAGATAAACTATATGATATTTTGCCTTTCGAACGTTACAACACCAACCAAACAGACCTCGGATTGGCATCGGTTTACTACCAGTTACAAAAACATGAAAAGGCAGACAGGCTGGTTGAAGCACTGGCTGGCGACCGACTTAACAACATCAGTTTTTACCTTTCGCTGGGCGGGAGTAACATTGATAAATTCGAGCAGCACATCGAACAGGAAACCAATACTTTAAACGAAGCATTGAATTTGCTCGAAAAGAATAAGCGCATCGAATTATCAACCATCATAGAACAAAAGCTCGACAATATTTTAAAAGATTATTAACCATCCAATATGTCGGTAAATTATTATAAAATAGAAGGTGTAGGCACGGTAAAGTTTACCCGCCGGAAAAATTCAAAACGTATAACCATGCGGGTAAAACCCGATGGAATGATAAGCGTGAATTACCCTTGGGCCACCCCCAAAAAACAAGTAGCCAATTTTGTAATAAACAATACCGAATGGATAAGAAAGCAACAAAAAGCAATATCAGAAAAAAAGACATCCTACACCATTGGAAGCATCATTGAATTACGTAACACAGCCATCGTAATACAACAGGGCACTAAACCTGAAATGGCAGCTTACCGCTCACAAGACAAATATGTTGTAAACATACCCGAACAACTTCCCGCTGACTCGGAAAGGGTACAAAAATTTATTTCGAAGGTTATTGCCGAAGTGTGCCGTGCCGAAGCCAAACAATATTTACCATCGCGGGTATTTGAACTAGCTAATCAATACAAATTTCATTACAAAAAACTTTTTGTGAAAAACCTGAAAAGCCGCTGGGGCAGTTGCTCTTCGCTTGGAAATATTAACCTGAACGTCCACCTCATGCGGCTGCCCGGCCACCTTATCGACTATATTATCCTTCACGAGTTGGCACATACTGTTGAAGCCAACCACGGAGTCGGTTTTTGGGCACTATTGGATAAGGTCACAAACGGGAATGCCAAAAAGCTCGATAAGGAAGTAAAAAAATACAATCAAATAATCACATAAAGCTACACAGCCCCATCAACCCCCATCCCAAACAACGCGAAATCATATTTAACCGGGTCTTTGGCATCAAATTCACGCAATGTAGCTGTCAGCTCTTCAACTGCCTGCCAATCATTTTGCTTTCGGTTCAATAACCCAAGTTTGCGCGATACTGTTCCGGTATGCACATCAAGTGGCATCATTAGTGCCGACTCCGGAATTTTGCCCCACAAACCAAAATCAACACCGCGGTTATCGTTTCTTACCATCCAGCGCAAAAACATACAAAGGCGTTTTCCGCTCGATTTTTTGGCTACGTTTGCCACATGCTTCTCGGTACGTTTTTCATGAGGTGTTTCAAGAAACACAAACCTGAAATATTGTAGCGCATGCCACAAGCTTTTACCACTGTTGTAACCTTTCGAAAATACAGTTTCCAGGCCGTTATGGTTCTTATAAATATTTTGCAGCGACTTCAAAAAGAAAACCGTATCGGTGCCGTTAAATGTACGGTGCACAAAATACCTGAAAGCCTCAAGGTCTTTTTCTGAAGCATTCATGATAAACTCATGCGGATAATACCCCATTTCTTTCATCAGGGTATTGGCATTTTTTATAATAGATTTACGGTTGCCCCAGGCAATAGTAGCCGAGAGGAACCCGGCAATTTCAATGTCTTCTTTTTTATCAAACTGGTGAGGAATTGAAACAGGGTCGTCAGGTATAAAGCCCGGGACATTATATTGCTGGTATTTTTCGTCGAGCAATTCTTTTATTTCACTTCCATTTATGATTACACACATTTAAATATGTTTTTATTGAAGTATCAATAATTAATTTAAACGTTTACGTGTAAGATTATGCGCGGCTTTCGTGCATCGTTCCAGTCAGCATACACCCCTAAGTTGAAGCGGAGCAAGGTGCTGAAATACAGCACTTCACCTGCGGTTAATTTTACACATTGCTGAACCCTTTTGTTTATTTTTTATCTCCGCCTAAATTGTCTATTAATTTGTCAAAATCAGACTGGAATAATCTATCTTGTACAATCCTATATTTTTCAAATTCACTCTCGGCAAAAGCTTTAGCAATTGCGTGACTAACTTTTCCTGAATTAGTCAAAATCTCTTTCTCGTTAAATTGCAAAAAAGCATTTAATTTTTCAGACCAATCCTCCATTGACATTGGAATATTGCGCTCCGCTTGTGTCTCTGCATAATCAAGATACATTGTTATAAATCTATCTAAGGATTTAATCTCATTTTTATTCAAATAATTTTTCGCTATTGAGACATCTGTTTTTATGATTTTCCCTTCTGGAGCGTTTTTCCAGCTTGTTAATCCCATATAATCTTTTTCACTACTTGCTCTTTTCATAATCAATTCAGCAGCAGTATTTCCGTGAATTGCAAAATGAAGTTTGTTTTGAACAGTCGTAAAAAAGTCTTTTGTTGTTGGGCTATCAATATTATAATCGAATGCAGTTGAATAAATATCGGTTATTTTTTGATAAAATTTTCTTTCACTTGCTCGTATTTCTCTAATCTCGGCAAGTAATTCATCAAAATAATTTTCGTTTAAATATGCTCCGTTTTTTAGTCTTTCTTTATCTAAAACCCAACCTTTAACTGCATAATTTTTTAAAACCGATGTAGCCCATTGTCTAAATTGGGTTGCTCTTTTGGAATTTACTCTGTATCCAACAGAGATAATTGCATCTAAATTGTAATGCTTTGTTTTATAGTTTTTCCCATCAGAAGCAGTTACCGAGAATTCCTCGGTAACTGAATTTTCATCAAGTTCTCCTGATTTGAAAATATTTTTTAGATGTAATGATATATTATCTGAACTACAGTCAAATAAAACTGCCATAAGCTTTTGCGATAGCCAAATCGTATCGTTTTCAAATCTGACTTCGATTCCATCTTGTCCTTTTTGATTCGAGAAAATCAAGAATTCGGCTGTACTATTTCGTATTTGTAGTTCTTTATTTTTATCCATTATCCTATTTTTTGTACAGCTACATATTTACTATTTTTCAGTTAGTTTATGTACTCGTTTCAATTGGGCACAACGTTGGAGTAACAACAAAGTAAACATTACATCTTCCACCAATAATTTTAGTTATACTGCAATTTTCATCTATCGTCCAGCTTTTCATGGCAAGCCTATTTCAAAATCATCCCGTCCTTAATTTCAAAAATCACATCGCTCATTTGAGCAAAGTCACGGTCGTGTGTAACGATCACCAGGGTCACACCATATTCATCGCGCAACGAGAAGAACAAATCGTGTAATTCGTTTTGATTTTTACTATCGAGGTTACCGGTAGGCTCATCGGCAAAAATAACCGATGGGTTATTGATTAGGGCGCGGGCAACAGCCACACGTTGTTTTTCACCGCCCGATAATTCGTTAGGTTTATGGTCGAGGCGGTCGTTAAGCCCCAGAAAACCTAAAAGCTCATTGGCCCGTGCTTCAACATCAGCTTTGGGTTTTTGCCCTATGTAACCCGGGATACATACATTCTCGAATGCAGTAAACTCGGGCAGCAAATGATGAAACTGAAATACAAACCCAATATGCTGGTTCCGGAAGGCTGCCAACTCTTTCTCCCCCATTTCAAGCGGATTTTTACCATCGATAACCAGGCTGCCGCCATCGGGCCGGCTTAATGTGCCGAGTATTTGTAACAAGGTAGTTTTACCAGCACCACTGGTGCCAACAATCGAAATTATCTTACCCTTTTCAATATTCAGGTCAACACCTTTGAGCACCTGAAGCGAATCAAACGATTTGGTTATGTTTTTAGTTTCAATCAAAACATTTTCTATTTAAACAACAATAAGATATAGCCAACATACAAAACAAACAAAACACCGCCCTCGGCACGCGAAATAACACTCCCGATTACATTTTTATAACGGCTTACAATCCCTGTTCCTTTATTGGCTTGAGAAAACACTTGCTTCCATGGCACAATAAAAATGAACAGCAAGATATAAAAAACCGTCATAAAATACAGGTCAATCCTGAATTCGGCAAAACTAAAATCAATAACATGGATACCCGATGTGATACCAATAACAGCAAAAACGTTAAAGATATTCGACCCCACCAAATTACCAACCGAAATATCCGTTTCTTTTTTAATGGCAGCAATAACGGAAGCCGTAAGCTCAGGCAAACTGGTACCAAAAGCAACAATTGTAATAGATATAATGCGCTCGCTCACACCTAGTGCCGAGGCAAGTGAAGAAGCCCCGTTTACCAAAAGCCGTGAACCGATTGCCAGTCCGCCCGAAGCAAAAAGCACTAAAATGAAATAAGCCCACGCCGGGTACTTATTGGCAGGCTTGGGTATACTTATGTTGACCGGAAAACGCTTTGAACTTTTAATAGAACTTATGATGAAAAGAATAAGTGCAATAAACATTAGTATGCCTTCGATGTGCCCCACACTGTTGTTTAACATTGCAAGATACAGGATTACGCCTGAGACAAACATGATGGGCCAGCTCCTTTTAATAGTTTGCTGTGCCACAGGCATAGGAAGTATGAGTACAGTAAGGCCCAACACAAGTGCAATATTGGCAATATTAGAACCAATTACATTCCCCAATGCAATTTCAGGGTGGCCCGTTACAGCAGCATCAAGACTCACAATAAGTTCGGGGGCGGAAGTGCCAAATGCCACAACCGTTAACCCAATAACCAACGATGATATTTTAAAATGGTTAGCAATTGCTGTTGCACCTTTCACCAAATAATCGCCACTATACACCAGCAATAAAACTCCCAGTGCCAAATACACAAAACTTAACACACTACTATCCATCAATCGTCGGTTTTAGTTGATTCATTAAAATCATTCTTTAGCTTTTCAGATTCTTTTTTCACTGAATCACTTAATTCATTGACATTTTTTTTGATATCAGATGTAGAATTATTGAACTCGCGCTTAATATCATCGGTAGCTTTCCGGAACTCGTTGACCCCCTTGCCAAGTGTTCGTGCAATATCGGGGATTGCCTTTGCACCGAACAGTAACAGCACCAAAGCCATTACAAGTAATATTTCCTGACCACTTATAAATAAAGTATGCATACACCTCCGCGTTTATATCACAAATTTAGATTAATAAGTTGATTTTTGTATGAAGAAAGCCAAAAAAAGCCGTTGCCCAACAAAGAACAACGGCTGACTTATTAAGTTTCAAATGCTAATTAATCTAACGAGTAACGCTTGAATTCAGTAACCGTAAGGTCCTTGTCAGCACTTTGAAGGTATTGGAGAATGGTCTGCTTGTTGTCTTTAACAAAAGCCTGATTCAACAATGTATTCTCTTTAAAGAACTTATTCAAAGCACCTTGTGCAATTTTGTCGAGCATATTTTCAGGTTTTCCTTCCTGACGGTATTTCTCTTTTGCAATTTCGAGTTCCTGGTTAGCGATGTCTTCCGGTACACCATCTTTATCGACAGCAACAGGGTTCATAGCAGCAATTTGCATAGCTACGTCTTTAGCCATTTGCTCTTCAACATTAGGTTTATTGAAACCAGCAATTGTAGCCAGCTTATTACCCGGGTGGATATAAGCCACAACGCTATCGGCCTCGATAATGTCGAAATAGCTCAATTCGAGTTTTTCACCAATAATACCAGTTTGCTCAGTTACATGCTCTTCAACAGTACGGCCATCGTCCATTTTCAGGGCTTTCACCTCATCAAGGGTTTTAGCCTGGCTGTTAAGGGCCGTATCAAGCATTTTAGCTGTAAGGTCAACAAAGCCTTCGTTTTTAGCAACGAAGTCAGTTTCGCAATTAAACACCAATATACCGGCCTTGTTTCCATTTACTTTAGCAAGGGCGACACCCTCTGAAGCTTCACGGTCGGCACGTTTGTTGGCAATTGCTTTACCTTTTTCACGGATGATTTTAATCGCAGCGTCAAAATCACCATCGGTCTCGGCAAGGGCTTTTTTACAATCCATCATACCGGCACCTGTTGCTTTACGCAACTTCATTACATCTGATGCAGAAATAGACATTATTTCGATTTTTTGAGATGGTTCAATAATTAAAATTTATTCAGCTTTTTCTTCCTTGGCTTCTTCTGCAGGTTTTTCTTCTGCCGGAGTAGCTTTTTTAGCTGCTGATTTTTTTGCTTTTGGCTTTGCTTCTTTCTTCGAAGCTGCTTCTTTTTCTTTTTCAGCTTTACGCTCACCCAGACCCTCTGACACGGCATCGCACATTTCCTGAATAATCAGTTTAATTGAGTCAGATGCATCATCATTTGCAGGAATAACAAAGTCAATTCCCTCAGGGTTTGAGTTGGTATCAACCATTGCAAAAACAGGGATACCTAAACGCTGTGCTTCGCGTACAGCAATTTTTTCCTTCATCACGTCAATAACAAATAACGCGGCAGGCAAACGTGTAAGGTCGGCAATCGAACCCAACAATTTATTCAGTTTAGCACGTTTACGGGTAATTTGCAACTTTTCACGTTTTGAAAGATTTCCCCAACTGCTTGGGTCTTTCATAAGTTTGTCGATAGAGGTCATTTTCTTAACTGCCTTACGAATTGTAGGGAAGTTAGTCAACATTCCACCTGGCCAGCGCTCAGTTACAAAAGGCATACCAGTTTCGCCAACAGTGTCAGCTACCAATTGTTTTGCTTGTTTCTTTGTAGCTACAAAAAGAACTTTACGGCCTGAACGGGCAATTTGCTTTAATGCATTTGCAGCTTCGTCCATTTTAACCGCAGTTTTTTGCAGGTCGATAATGTGGATTCCGTTTTTCTCCATAAAAATATAAGGAGCCATGTTCGGGTTCCACTTGCGCTTAAGGTGTCCAAAGTGTACACCAGCTTTCAATAAATCTTCAAATTGTGCTTTTGGCATAATTGTTTTTGTTTACATTCTGTTCTATCAATCCGGGGGTAGATTTGTGCTGGCACAAAAATCGACCGGATTTAGATACTAAACAAAATATGATTTTACAATAAAATATTAACGTTTTGAGAATTGGAATTGCTTCCTTGCTTTTGGTTGTCCAGGCTTTTTACGTTCAACCTCGCGTGGGTCACGTGTCATAAAGCCGGCTTTTTTCAACTTAGGCTTGTTCTCGGCATCAATTTTAACCAATGCCCTTGAAATTGCCAGACGAAGAGCTTCAGCCTGTCCGTTTAAGCCGCCACCATCAAGGTTCACTTTAATATCGTATTCACCAGCTACCTCTAAAAGGTTCAGTGGTTGTTTTACCACATATTGTAAAGTCTTCTGTGGAAAATAAGCTTCCAGGTCTCTCTTGTTTATGGTTATTTTACCATTGCCGTCTGTAACATATATACGGGCAATAGCATTTTTTCTTCTACCTAATGCGTTTACTGTATCCATTATTTAATGCTGTTTAAGTCAATAACTTTTGGTTTTTGTGCCTCATATTTGTGCTCAGGGCCAACAACTACTTTTAAGTTGCGGAAAAGCACACTTCCTAAACGGTTTTTTGGTAACATGCCTTTAACGGCTTTTTCTACCAAACGTTCAGGGTATTTTCTCAAAATATCTTCAGGATTCTGGAAGGTCTGCCCTCCGGGATATCCTGAATGGCGCACATACTGCTTGTCGGTAATCTTTTTACCGCTTAACACTACTTTCTCAGCATTGATAACAATTACATTATCGCCGCAATCAACGTGAGGGGTGAAATTTGGCTTATGTTTACCTCTCAGTAAATTTGCAACTTTACTCGCCAAACGACCTAATATTTGTCCTTCGGCATCTACCACAACCCACTCTTTGTTTACAGTGGCCTTGTTGGCCGATACGGTTTTATAACTTAATGTATCCACTTGAACTACAAGTTTTAATGTCCTACATAATAATCGCCCTGCTTTATTATGATGCGTCGCCTGTAATTTGCCGCTCAAAAAGTTATTGATACCAGCTATTAATAACTTTTGTGTTGCTTTTCATAATCAACAAATTACCACACCGCAGGTGCGTAATTAATCGGGACTGCAAAAGTATTTTCTTTTTTTTGAAAAACAAATGGTTTTTTCAAAATAATCAGGTATAAATCAGTTTTTTCAGCTTTATTTAAAATAAATATATTTGCCACAACAAAAAAACACAAATGCTGCTTAAAGATTTATCCGGTCAAATTAAAGAAAGGCTTTCCGGCACTTATCCCGATAATGAAATAAATGCCTTTATTTCAATTATCTATAAACATGTCTTTCAATACTCCATGCACGACATCATCATGCAGGCCCCCGAACCGGTTGAAAAAAATGCACAAAAGAAAATCGACACCATTGTTGAACGCTTGCTCAGGCACGAGCCCATTCAATATATACTGGGCGAAACCGAATTTTTCGGCCTCATATTTATGGTTACCCCCGATGTTTTGATACCACGAAATGAAACCGAAGAATTGGTACAACATATTATCAACGATAACCCTTTCTTTAAGGGCAATATCCTCGACATAGGCACAGGTAGTGGTTGCATTGCAATTGCACTGGCAAAAAACATGGAATACGCCCATGTTTCAGGGTGCGACATATCAACCAATGCAATTGAAATAGCAAAAAAGAATGCCAAAACAAATGATGTTGACATCCGCTTTTTCCAGCATGATATTCTATCAGGAAAACCATCAGACACTCAATATGACATTATTGTAAGCAACCCGCCCTACATTACCGGGCACGAAAAAGGTTTGATGGAACCAAACGTTTTAAAATATGAGCCAAGCACTGCACTCTTTGTCCCCGACTCCGACCCTCTTCAATTTTACCGTGCTATAGCTGCTTTTGCAATAAACTCATTAACTGAGAAAGGTGTTTTATGGTTCGAAATTAATGAAGCATTTGGGTCCGAAACATGCAAGATGCTTTCAGAGCACGGGTTCAATGCTATTGTAATAAAAGACATTAACGGACGCGACCGGGTTGTAAGGGCACAAAAAAGACCGGTATAAGACCGGCCTTTGTACGCTAAGAGGGGAACGGGTGTTAAACATTATACAATTTTAAACTAACACTGATTCTTTATGGGCCAACTCTGCAATTGCTTCTTCTTTTGTATTGCAAACGACAATATTTCGTCCGGTTAGTTTTATAAATGTCTTGTAAAAAATTTGCATCATCCCACGCATGCCAATCACGGCACTCGATTTGATGTAGGGATTATTACCTTTCACGTAATTAACAAAACAATTAAAAACATCGGTATTGAAATACATATCTTCAAGGTTGGTAATAGTAACCAACGATTTTGGCAATGAACGCCTTATGTAATTTTGGAAATATTCCATCTGGCTCTTTATCTCATCTTTCGATTTTAAATTTGAAAAATCGAGATATACTATTTTTTTTCCTCCTACATTAATGATTTCAGGTGTTCTCATATATATTTAATTTATGGGGTTAACAAAACATTATAGCACGAAAATACGAATACAATTAATAGATGTAAAGCCACATTGTACGAATAGTACTAAATAATTAGTAAATGACAGGTTTTTGTTAGTAAATGAAACGAGCCATGATTTATTTAAGGCCATGGAGCAATGTGGTGCTTTTTTAGAATAAAAATAAATTGTCACAATTGTGACAAGTGTTTTATATCAAAATTGTGCACTGCTCTCTTATATTTTGTATATTAAACCGAACTTTCAATGTATTAATGTATTAAAGTATGAACATTGTAAAATTTTTAATACCTCCCGATAAATGGAAGCTGCCGGTTATTGTTCTATTAGGGATATTAACCGGCCTGGGTGCATATACTTTTAAACTTTCTAAAGCACATTCATACTTGGGCGACAAACCCGAGACATGTGTGAATTGCCATATTATGGCGCCCCAGTATGCTACATGGAGCCACAGCAGCCACCGCGAATGGGCCAATTGTAACGACTGCCACGTACCCCACAATAATATTTTTAATTATTATTTCTTTAAAGCCAAAGACGGGTTAAGGCACTCAACCATGTTCACCCTGAGGCTTGAACCCCAGGTAATCACAATAAAAGAAGAAGGTAAAAAGGCTGTACACAATAATTGTATTCGCTGCCATGAGTACCTTCTGACCGACAATAAAATGAACCAGCAATCTGAAACATTTCAGCAAATGCGCAATAAAGACCGTGAATGCTGGGAATGCCACCGCGAAGTTCCACACGGCAGGGTACGAAGTTTGTCGAGCGCCCCCAATGCCAGGGTTCCCGTGCCTCCAAGCCCGGTTCCCGACTGGCTGAAAAAAGCTTTAGAATAAAAAAACCATAAAAAACATAAATCTATGAAACCAGTTACTCAATTAATAAAAGAAAAACCGGCCATCGGGTGGATTTTATTCTTTGCCACCGTTATTGTTGTTTTTTTACTGGGCTTATTGGCTTCAACCATTGTTGAGCGCCGTGCCGAAGCTGTTTTTGTGTACACACCCGAGGTTAAACACTCGCAGTTTGAACCCCGCAACGAAATATGGGGTGAAAATTTTCCCCGTGAATATCAGTCATTTTTGCAAACGGCCGATACATCATTTCGCAGCATGTACAATGGTTCAGCAACCATCGACATGTTGGAAGTCAACCCCCGGTTTGTTGTTCTTTGGGCAGGGTACAGTTTTTCAAGAGAATATGACCAGGCACGCGGACACATGCACGCCATCGAAGATATTCGTCATATATTGCGTACCGGCGGCCCCATTGACGGCAAAGGAAACATGCAACCAAATACTTGCTGGACTTGCAAAAGCCCCGATGTTCCACGACTGATGAACGAAATTGGCGTAGCCGAATTTTACAAAGGAAATTGGGAAGATAAAGGGCACGAAATTGTAAACCCCATTGGATGCGCCGATTGCCACGATGCCGAAACCATGAACCTGCGCATTTCACGCCCTGCACTTATCGAAGCTTTTGAGCGGCAGGGAAAAGACATCACAAAAGCCTCGCACCAAGAAATGCGTTCGCTTGTTTGTGCCCAATGCCATGTTGAATACTATTTCAACAAACAACGTTACGAGGATGTGCCTTACCTTACATTCCCATGGGACAATGGCCAAAGCGTTGAAGACATGGAAGAATACTACGACAACATGGAGTTTGCAGACTGGACACACCAGCTCAGCCGTGCACCTATGCTAAAAGCACAGCACCCCGGCTACGAAATATACAGCACCGGGGTTCATGCCAGCCGGGGCGTATCGTGTGCCGACTGCCACATGCCGTATATGAGCGAGGGCGGACAAAAATTCACCGACCACCACATACAAAGCCCGTTAAACAATGTACACAACTCATGCCAGGTATGCCACCGCGAAGAAACCGAAAAACTGGTTAACGATGTTAACGAGCGCCATAAAAGAGTAATCGAAAGCCGCAACAACCTCGAAAAGCAGATTGTAAGTGCCCATGTAGAAGCTAAAACAGCATGGGATGAAGGTGCAACCGAAGCTCAAATGGAAGAAATCCTGACCAACATCCGACATGCTCAATGGCGCTGGGATTATGCTGCTGCCAGCCATGGTGCTTCATTTCACTCGCCGGTTGAAACCAGCAGGGTTATTGCCTCAGGGATGGACATCATTCAGGATGCCCGGTTAAAGCTTGCCCGTGTACTTGCCGACCTCGGACATAACAAACCGGTACCTTATCCCGATATCTCAACAAAAGCCAAGGCTCAGGAATATATCGGACTCGACATGGATAAACTGAACCGCGAAAAACAACGTTTCCTCGAAGAAGTGGTTCCGGTTTGGGAACAAAAGGCCAAAGAGCGTGAAGAAAATTATGAAGTAAGCTACTACTAACGTATGTTTTAGCAGTTTTTTTCGGGAGAAATTAATTATCGCTATTTTTGCCCCGATTCAGAGATTTAAGAAATGGGGAAAAATAATATTGAAATCATGGCTCCGGTTGGTTCATACGAATCATTACGGGCCGCAATACAGGCAGGTGCCGGTTCAGTATATTTCGGGGTGGAACAACTGAACATGAGGGCACGTTCGTCAAACAATTTCACACTCGACGACCTTGCAAAAATTGCATCCATAGCCACCGAAAACGATGTAAAATCATACCTCACCGTCAACACGGTAATATTCGACAACGAACTTCAAAAGCTCGAAGAGGTTATTATGGCCGCAAAAGCTGCCAAAATCAGTGCCATTATCGCATCTGATATGGCAGCAATTATGCTGGCACGAAAACACAATGTTGAAGTTCACATTTCAACCCAGCTCAATGTCACCAACATCGAAGCCCTCAGGTTTTATGCGCAGTTTGCCGATGTGGTTGTACTGGCCCGCGAAATGAACCTGGGCCGGGTATGGGAAATCAACCGGCAAATAAAGGAACAAAACATTACAGGCCCAAGCGGCGATTTGGTACGCATTGAAATGTTTGTGCACGGGGCACTTTGTATGGCCACTTCGGGCAAATGCTACCTCAGCCTGCACGAAATGAACTCGTCGGCCAACCGTGGCGCCTGCATGCAGATGTGCCGCCGCGCTTATATTGTTACCGACAAAGAAACAGGTAAGGAAATGGAAATTGACAATGAATACATCATGTCGCCCAAAGATTTAAAAACCATCCATTTCCTCAACAAAATGCTCGACACCGGCGTGTCTGTCCTCAAAATTGAAGGCAGGGCGCGTTCTCCCGAATATGTAAAAACCGTGGTTGAATGTTATCGCGAAGCTGTTGAAGCATACTTTGACAATAATTTTACTGAAGAAAAAATTACCGACTGGGATAAACGACTTGCCACCGTGTTTAACCGTGGTTTTTGGGATGGCTATTACCTGGGGCAAAGGCTTGGCGAATGGAGCAGCAACTATGGTTCGCTGGCCACAAAACGCAAAATATATATCGGGAAAGCAACCAACTACTTCAGCAACCTTAAAGTAGGGGAAATACAAGTGCAGACCCAACCCTTGCATACGGGCGATGAAATTATTATCACTGGCCCGACAACCGGTGTTATTGAAACAACCGTGAAAGAAATCCGTGTGGACAATAAACCGGTGGATGAAGCACCAAAGGGCGTTAAGTGCTCCATACCTGTTGAATCAAAAATCAGACGCTCCGATAAACTTTATAAGATGGTCGATTCTTCTCAGGTTAAAACGCGAAGAAGATAAACACATAGCATATCACCCCCTTTGACAAAACACTTTTATTATTTATCAAATTCATTTATATTGTATTGTTATAGGGGTGGATAATTTGAAATATCTTTTTACCATATCGTTTTTATTTCTGTTTTATGCAGAAGTTTCGGGACAGGCATGGGTTGTTGAAGAAAACAACTTCGAAACCAACTGGAACATGACCTTACAAACCGGAACTTCAGCATTATTAACCGAAACAACAGGCAGCTTGGGGCATTGGGGCAATGAGATGAGTAACAGCCCGGGGGCTGCCATTAATTTTCAAATTGCCAAAATGGTTTGGGAACGTGTAGATATTGGCATCGAAGCAGGCTACTCAACCCTGAACGGCACAAAAAGCAACCCTTCAAGAATCGTTTACCTCAACCAACACCCTGTTTTTTTTAACAACGGGAAAAAATTCCTGCCCAAACCATTAAACTACAACACGCAACTCATAAACTACGGAATATTTACAAAATACAATTTTATAAACTTCAGCACCTGGGCACTGGGCTTCCTCAAAATCAATATTTTTACACGCCTTGGCATTGGTGCGCTCAGCTACCAATCTGAATTGAATTACAACAACACCGATGCCTACGTTTTTACCGGGCTGCCCCAGCCACTTTACAGTGCTAATGAGAGGGAATACCCCGGGGCACTAACCTTTTATGTTTATCCGGCATTTGGCTTAAACTATCAGCTTAACGACCGTATTTTTCTTTCGGCCGAACTGAGCACCCAATTTTATTCAACTGGCAACCTCGACGGTATTCCACGTTATAGCGGCGAACTGACACCTGAATCAACTCCCGCTGAAGTAAAATCATACTACAAACCAACCAACACTCTTTCGGCAAAACTTTTGCTTGGTGTTACTTATTTTTTCAACTTTAACAGCACAAACAACAAGCGAATGAAAGAATACCCATGGTTTTCGAGCCGGTACCGGTCGTATTATTCAAAATATCAACCCAAATCAACAAAAAAAGAACGACAACAATGGCTGCCATTTTTTAATGAAAAATTCGAAAACGATTAGTATTATTGCTAAAAATTACAAAACGAACAAAAATGTCGAAAAAAATAGCATACAGCATTATTGCACTTGCCATTCTTATAATTGCCGGCATCTCAATTTTTTTACTCCCAAAGGGCGGGGGCATAAGCAATGCCAATTCATTTAAAGCTGTTTCCCCAACAGCACCGGTCATTATTAAAATAAACAATGCCCGCAATCTTCAAGATGCCACACAAAAACCAATGTTTGAATCGTTAATGGAAATCAACAGCTTTAAAAACATAACCCAGAAACTGGATGATTTCTATAAATACTTCAATTCAAACAGTTTATTCAATGAATTGGTCTTCAAAAATGATTTTATTGTCTCCCTGAACATGAGCGGGAAAAACGACATCACACCGCTTGCTGTAATTTCAACCAGCAGCAAAAACAAAAAAGATATTGCCCGAAAAATTATTAACCACATAAGCACAAGCAGCGAAGCCACTGTGAAATCGCGCAAATACAATAAAGCAACCATATTCCAATACCAAAAAGAAGGGCAAAGCTACTTTGTATCTGAACACCGTTCGTTGTTACTTATAAGCACTAAATCGTTATTAATAGAAGAAGCAATCAGGTTGCTCGGTACCGATGAAAACTCATTGGGCAGCAACTTTGAACATCTTGTAAAAACAAGTGGCGGACAGTCCGATGCCAATATATACATCAACCATAATACTACCGGTATGCTATTTGAAAAATTTGTTTCAAATAATATGAAGCATAAAACATCGCTCATTAAAACTTACGGCAACTGGACAGAAATTGACCTTACGGCTGACAATAACCGCATTCTTATGAGTGGATTTACAACTGCAGACAAAAAAGACAACCAATATGCAGGGGTTTTTTACAAACAGGAACCTACCCAGTCAAGAATTGAGAAAGCACTACCGGCATCAACCGCATACTACACATCAATTGTACTCTCCGATGTTGATGTTTTTTTCGAAAGTTATTCAGAATACCTTGAAAAACGAAATTTATTCTTTCAGCGTGAAAATAAGCTCCTTGCCATAGAAAAACGTACAGGCATAAAAGCCAACGAATTGTTCCGTGACATGATAAGCCACGAGGCAGCATTGGCCGGGATAACAATTGACCAAAACCAGCCACTGAAAGGCAGGGTATGGGTAGTTGAAACGAAAAGTGGCAGCACCGCACTGAAAGAAATTCACAAACTAAGGGAGAATTATTATCGAAATGAAAATATCGCTTCCAGCGATTTGAAAAAAACTTACACCATCGATAATGAAACCCAGTTTAACATCTACCGTTTCCCCTATCCCGATATTGCCCAAACCATATTTGGCGAGGTTTTTCGTGGTTTCAGTGCAAACTGGGTAGCTCTTTACAATAACCACCTCATCTTTGGTGATTCTTTTCGCTCTGTTTCAAAAGTATTATATGCCAATATGCTGGGCGAAACCTTATCGGCATCGTTAGAGTACAACAAGTTCAAATCGAACATGAACAACCGCAGCAACATCTCTTTTTACTGCAACACAGCTACTTCACTACCCATTTCATCAGTATTCTTCAACAATGAAATTGCACAACAACTAAGCGACAACGACGAACTGCGAAAATTTAAGGCATTTACATGGCAGGTTGCATCAACCGGCGACATGCTCTACAACAATGCATGCCTGTTGTACAACCCCGAAATTAAATCAAAGCCTCAAACCATTTGGCAAAGCCACCTGGATGCCCCTTTCGATTTTAAGCCCAAATTTGTCATCAACCATTACGACACCAAGAATAAAGAAGTTGTCATTCACGACAACAACCATAATTTCTACCTCATCAATAACGTAGGGCGTATTCTCTGGAAAATAAAACTCGATGGCCCGATATTGGGGGAAGTTTTTCAAATTGATTATTTCAGAAACGGCAAACTACAGTACCTTTTCAATACCGCCGACAAGCTCCATCTTATCGACCGTGAAGGCAATTACGTGAAAAATTATCCAATAAACTTCAGGGACAAAGCAACTTGTGGTGTTTCAGTTTTTGATTATGACAACAATAAAGATTACCGCTTTTTCGTGGCCTGCCAAAACCGCAACATATACGCGTACGAAAAAGACGGTAAACTGGTTGACGGATGGAACATTTTCAAGACCGACCACGTGGTTAACCACCCCATCCAACATTTCAGGACAGAAGGGAAGGACTACATTGTTGCTACCGACAAAATGAAAGACTACATACTGCACCGCCGTGGAATTATACGTGTGCCAAGCGATGCCGTTTTCCCCCATTCACCCCAAAATACAATTTACCTCGAAGAACGTACTGAATTGCACGGACCACGACTGGTAACCACTGCTACTGACGGAACGCTTCATTATACTTCACTTGAAACCGGAAAACATGAGACAGCCCAAATAACAAAGGCAGGCAACAATCATTATTTTGTTGTTGCCAATATTGATAATGTAGCTGAATACGAATACATATTTGCCGATGAGAATGAACTGATGGTTTTCAACCAACAAGGTAAAAAAATGCTCGACTACAGTTTTGAAAGCCCGGTATCGCATACGCCCAACATTTACCATTTCCCGGGCAGCAAAACAAAAATTGGCATCACTACGCGGAGCGCAAACCAAATTCACCTCCTGAACATGGACGGAAAGATGCACGAAGGTTTTCCGCTTAATGGTTGCACAGAGTTCAGCATTGGCCTCATCAGCAGCGAGCGTTCAAATTTCAACCTGCTTGTAGGAAGCCCCGATGGATATCTCTATAATTATTACGTTGAATAAATTAAGCTGTGTAAAATTTCAGTCATTTATAGCAAACATCGTCCAATTGCAATGTACGCCCCCTACATTCTGAAAGATTGCTGTTATTTTGCCATCCACATCATTTTAATAATAACTACCAAAATATTATGACACACAACAACCAGCTCCTTTACGTAATTATTGCAACAATTTTATTGGTTTCACCTGTTGTTGCCTTTGGCCAGGTTACACCTGAAGAGGCCGTAGCCCAAATGCGCCGGGGGATTAACATGGGCAACACACTTGAGCCCCCGTACGAGGGCGATTGGGCACCCAAAGCCCGTGAATATTATTTCGACATGTACCGCGATGCAGGCTTTGATGTGGTTCGTGTCCCCGTGCGTTGGGACGAGCACACCTCCTACTCATCACCTTACACCATACAAGAATCGTGGATGGACCGCGTTGAACAAATTGTTGACTGGGCACTGGAACGCGACCTATATGTTGTTATTAATGCGCACCATGAAGACTGGATAAAAGAAAACTACGAAGATAAAAACCTTCGCGACCGTTTCGACAGCATTTGGAGCCAGGTGGCAACAAGGATGCAAAACAAATCGGAAAAACTGCTTTTTGAAATCCTCAACGAGCCAACCACACAGGAAAAAGGGCTAACCATAGAACAGAACAACGAGCTCCACCAGCGTGCTTTGGATATAATCCGAAAAAACAACCCTACACGTATTGTTATTTTCCAGGGACACCGATGGGGAGGTTCCGACGAACTGCTTCAGGCAGCTATACCCGACGACCCTTACCTTCTGGGCTCATTCCATTCGTACGACCCTTATCTTTTTGGCTTGGAAGGTAAAGGCACCTGGGGTTCGGCAAACGATTACAAAGAACTGGAAGATAAATTTAAAAGTGTAAAAAACTGGTCAGAAGAAAACAACATCCCCGTTTTTTTAGGTGAGTTTGGTTCACTCAGGGAATGCCACTACAACTCACGGATGCGGCACTACCAGGCTTATGTCGAGCTATCATTAAAATATGGTTTTACGCCCTGCGCCTGGGACGACGGGGGCAACTTTAAAATACTGGAACGAAACGACCGTGAATGGGACGAAGTGAAAGATATTTTAATTTATGGCAGCATGGAATCGCCCAATAACATACAAGCTTTTGTACACCAAGATTCCATTATAAGGGTCGCATGGAACAACCGCACCGAAGATTACGACTCGATAAAGATTGAACGTAAAACCACCGGTGGCACATATCAGAAATATGTTGTACTTGAAAAAGGGACAACTTATTTTAACGATATCAAACCCGAAATGGAAAAAACTTACCATTACCGCATCATCCTGAACCACAACGATGAAACAAAAAAGCCGGTTTACGCCCCGCCAATCAAAGTATTTTTCCCCGAATGGGTAATACCCGAAAGAATACCGTTCAACGGCGAAGCCATACCTGTTCCGGGTACCATTGAGGCTGAAGATTTCGACAAAGGGGGGAATGGTTATACATATTACGACAAAACAGACGGCAACCAGGGCGGTGATTACCGCCCCGATGAAGATGTAGACATATACAACCTTGACGGGATTAATTATATTGGCGGCATTATTTCTGAGGAGTGGTATGAATATTCTGTAGAGGTTGAAGAAACCGACGATTATAACATCGAAATTTACACAACATCACCAGTTGGTGGTGGCACTTACAAAATATTGGTTGCCAATAATGAAAGCGAAATTTTAACAGCGCCGGCAACAGCCGACTGGTTTTCGCCCATAGCCACCACAACCAATATGCAACTTACACAGGGATTAAACATTGTACGCTTCACAGCTGTTGACGCATCAGCCAAATTTAACTTTGATAAAATGGTATTCAGCTCTGCCAATTCATTGGAAAATATTGGAGCCCCTGACAAGCTTGTGTTTAAAGTGGTGCCACTTCCCCATCAATCTAAAATCATGATCCGCGCTGAAAACGAAAACATTGAGAAAGTAAACATTTACAACACCAGCGGAATTTTAATTAACAGCTTTACAAACAAAAATAAGCTCAACTCGTTTATAGTTGATGCACCGTCAAAGGGCGTTTATCTAATTGAAGGAATAAACGGCACAAAAAGAACGGTTCAAAAAATTGTATATTAGTTGAAAAGTTACAGACATGAACAAAACAAGCATCATTATCATTTTTCTCATTTCAATTTCTGCTTTATCATGCAATGTTGAGCCCAAATCAATTGTAAACGAAAAAGCCCAACTTGTTAAGCAATCGGATGATTTTACTTTTACCGAAGGCCCTGCTGCTGATAAAAACGGCAATGTATATTTTACCGACCAGCCTGCAAACCGCATCTTAATATGGGATGCCACAACCGACAGCATTACTGTTTTTATGGAAAACGCCGGGCGGTCAAATGGGCTGTATTTTCTCGACAAAAATAAATTACTGGCTTGTGCCGACGAAAAAAATGAGCTCTGGCTGATTGATACCGAAACCAAAAAAGTTGATGTTTTGGTCGATAATTTTGAAGGCAAAAAACTGAATGGCCCCAACGATATGTGGGCCGACCAATATGGGGGCATATATTTTACTGACCCGTATTACAAGCGCGACTACTGGGAAAATCCCGGACAGGAACTCGAAAAACAAAATGTATATTACTTAACAGCCGGATATAAACAGGTTGTTGTAGCCGACAGTCAATTTGTCAGGCCCAACGGAATTATCGGAACACCCGATGGTAAAACTTTGTATGTTGCCGATATCGGCGACAACAAAACCTATCAATACTCCATTAACGGAGAAGGTGAAATTACCAACCGAAAGTTATTTTGCGAAATGGGCTCAGACGGTATGACCATTGACGAAAAGGGCAATGTTTACCTTACGGGCGATGGCGTTACCGTTTTCAACAAAACCGGGGAACAAATACTGCATATCCCAAACCATGAAGACTGGACAGCAAACGTAACTTTTGGAGGAAAAGAAAATAAAACTCTTTTCATTACCGCAATGGGGTCGGTATACACACTTCAAATGAATGTAAAAGGAGCATTTTAAACATGGGTTTTTATCAATCGGTCCACCATTATTACGATGAAATGTTCCCCCCGAACAGGCAACAGCTATTTTTTGTGAAAGATGAATTACCAAAGAACACCCACGTACTCGACATTGGGTGCGGAACGGGTAATTTAGCGCTGGACTTAGCCCATGAAGGCTACAAGGTTACAGCTATTGATTTGAACGAAGGAATGATTGGGGAAGCCCAGAAAAAAAGTAATGGCGGGAATCCCGATTTCAGGGTTGCCAATATGCTGGAGTTATCATCTGACTTTAATTTTGACCAGTTTGATGGCATTACCTGTTTTGGCAATACACTTGTGCACCTTACAGAGAACGCCCTTATTGAACATTTCCTAAATTCAGTATTTAGCATACTAAAGCCCGGTGGCAAATTCATGCTGCAAATATTGAATTACGAGTCGATATTGCAAAAAAAACTGAAAAATCTCCCCTTAATTGAAAATGACAACATACATTTTGAGCGCCTGTATGAATATTCCGGCAAGGGGCTTATTAATTTCGTAACAAACCTCACCATTAAAAAAAGCGGTGAGGTTATTCATAACGAGGTTCTTTTAAACCCTTTGGGAAAAACAGCACTTGAAAAAATGCTAACAGAAACAGGGTTCGAAAATATCCGGTTTTTCGGAAACTTTAAAAGGGACAAACTGACCAGCGAAAGCCTGCCCCTGGTTATGTGCTGCGAAAAATAACTTATTTCAACTTGCTCCTGTCAACATAGCCCCTCAGCTTACAACCCCTTAAATTTTTTACAAGTTCAGCTACCGTTTTTGCATTCAGCCCTGCACCTGCTGCATTGGTATGGGTGTGGTCGCCCGGGAAGAAGTGCTGAACTGAATCGTGCCCCATCTTCTCATACTTCACAGCAACCGTATTGTGCAAATCCAGAAAAAATGCATTTGCCCCGGCGGCGGCTTCTTTCGCCCACCCGGCATAATTGTCGTTTTCGCGCTTCACGCTACCGTCATTCCATATATTGCGTGGTATCTGAGAAATGATAATAACCTCAACACCTTTACTATGCGCCTTTTCTGCAAACATTTTCAGGTACCAGCCATAAGTATGGATGGCTTCTTCGTTACCATTATCGGTTCTGACGATATTTTCTACCTCATTGCCGGTACCTTTTAAAGATCCCCTGAATTTAGGTTTGTTTATATTTCCACTCTCGTTATGGCCAAACTGCACAAGCAAAAAATCACCTGGACGGAGCATTTTGTAGACTTCATCCCACAAACCTTCGTAAGTATAGCTGCGTGTGCTACGCCCACCCCGGGCTTTGTTGATGATTTCAACCCTGCTTGTGTCAAAATAATGAACCAGCTCACGTCCCCAGCCAACAATACTGTCGTTACCATTGGCAACAGTTGAGTCGCCAATTAATAGAACTTTTCTTTTAACTGGGAAATTAACATCCGGGTTTTCAAGCAAATATTTTTTTAAATCAAAGTTGTTCAACTTTTTCAACTCATCTGCAATTAACGAAGCAGCCAGCACAGCCCCATTGGCAGAGGTATGGGTATGGTCATGCGCGAAGAAATAAGTACCCGTAACATTCTCCTCTCCCATTTTTTCCATTGCAGAAGCCATTCGTTCATTCAGGTTGATAAAGGGGACATTTTCATCAGTGGCTACCGCTCGTGCCCATCCGCCATATGAATCAGCATTCCGGGGCACCTTCCCGTCAACCCAGTTGTTACGCGGGATTGGAGCCACGACTACCGGGTATGCCCCTTTATTTTTAATTTCCTGAATGTATTGACGTATGTACCAGCCGTATGTATGAACCGTTTCATGTTCACCGGTAAGTATATTGTCAATCTCTTCACTTTGATCACCTGTACCCTTTATGGTACCACGGGCTCTGAGTGAATCATTTAAAGCCCCGGAGTCGTTATGCCCAAATTGCAAAAGCACGTAATCGCCGGCTTCAATTTTTTCAAGTACTTTACCCCACAAGCCCAAAGTTCTGAAAGTACGGCTACTGGTTCCGCCGCGCGCGTGGTTTTCAACATTTACACGACTGGTATCAAAATACTGAATAATCGGGTCGCCCCAGCCCCACAAGCCCCCTGAGCCATCGCCCTGGCCATTTTTGACGGTTGAATCGCCAATACAAAAAATTGTTGGTTTTTCGGTTTGTTGCTTTTTCTCCTTCACCTGACAGCCCAATACAAGCACCGCCAGAAGAATAACGTTCAAAATACGAATCATTTTTCTGGTTTTAACGGTTTAAAAAAGCAACTGTGGTGGTTTGAATGGCTTCAAAATTAAAAAAATCTTTTAACAACAACAGCTTCTGAAATCAATAAAGTTGATTTACCAGTCATTCCATAGAGTGTGACAATTATTACAGCATGCTGTTTGAACAATACTTACATTTGAGCTGTATTATTAGTAACACACAAATAAAAATAGATAGCTATGGATTATTATATTTCAAATACCGTAAAGAATTCATCATTTGATGAGGTTGAAAAGAAAGTAACAGAACTACTAAAAGAGCAGGGTTTTGGCGTAATAACCGAAATTGATGCACAGGCAACATTCAAAAACAAACTCGACATTGACTTCCGCCCATACAAAATACTGGGTGCCTGTAACCCGGTATTTGCCCATGAAGTACTTGAAGTTGACGACAAAATGGGCGTAATGTTGCCATGCAATGTTTGTATTCAACAAAAAGAAGACAACAGTATCGAAGTATTTGCCGTTAACCCGCTGGTTGCCATGAAGCAAACCGATGCCAAAGGGGTAGAATCGTTTGCCGAACAGGTTCACGAACGACTAAATAAAGTTGTAGAAGGTTTATAATTTCACAACCACTTTTTCTTCCTGAAAAACAACAACATAACCACAGCAAGCAACAGCATAAAACCTAGCATAATAAAATAGCTGTACTTATAATGCAGTTCGGGCAGGTAATCAAAATTAGTTCCGTAAATACCGGCAATAAAGGTAAGCGGGATAAAAATGGCTGCAAAAATGGTCAGCACTTTCATCACCTCGTTGGCGCTGTTGCTCAGGTTGGTGTTGTAAATATTCAACTGGTCACTAATCATGGTATAGTACACATCGATGGTTTCAATGGCATGTGTTATCAGGTCGTCGATATCGGCAAAAAATGGCAGGGTCGACTTAGAGAGCAACGCTGAGTCGCTACTTTTAAGTTGCTTGGTAATTTCACGCACCGGGCGCACAGCCTTACGTATAAAGCTTATCTCTGTTTTGTGGTGGTATATTTCTTCAATTACGTCTTTGTTGTTTTTCGCAAGTAAGTTTTCTTCGTTTCCTTCGATAAGTTCGCCCAGTGAACCGAGGCACAACATATAATTGTCAACGATCGTATCGATGATCCGGTAAAAGAGATAATCGGTTTTTTTCACCCTTAGTTTACCAATATTATCGCGAATCCTGTTCCTTATTGGCTCAAAAAAAGTACCCACTCGCTCCTGGAACGATATAACATAATTATCGCCCAACGCCAGCGTTATTTGTTCTGACAGTACATTTTGGGTATCGGCAACAAATTGCACCTGTTTCAGGAATATCACAATGTTTCGGCTGTCTTCCACCAATTTCGGACGTTGATCGGTATTGGCAATATCTTCGAGTACCAATGGCGATAAATCGAATGTCCGCCCTATCTCGTTGATCACATCGGGATTATGCAGGCCATCAATATTTATCCAGTTCATATGGTTAGCCGACATTTTCGAAATCAGCCCTTTCACATTCTCTGCTTCATATTCCAACACTTCCGATTGGTTATACGAAATAAGCCTGAAGCGGGGCTTATCCATTTTTTTGTTACCAATAAAAGTAACATTTCCAGGACCTTTATCTACAAGTGCTTTCCGGTTTTTTATAAAACGTGCCATAACTAATAAATTACGAATATACCTAATACCCAATTAACTTATATCCTTCTGGTCGTGCGAATTTACAAAAAGTACAGTTCCCAGTTTGTCGTACCCGTTAAAAAGGTGTTCCTTTTTGTTTTTTAGTGTTTCGTGCCTAAACCCGATAATGGTAAGGGCCGCATGTTCTGAATGTTCGTTAATGATGGTTTTGCTCGAAACATCCTCTTGTATCGGGATAATGTTTATGTTTTTAGAATAAATAGGCAGGCGTCCCTCTATGACCATTTTATCCAGTGCTTCTTTTGTTTCTTCAATTTCGTCCTGCTCGCAAATATTAAATATTTTTATGGATGATTTTTTCCAGTCGGGGTGCCCCAGTATAATAAAACTCATTAGAATCATCAGGTTGGCATTGTCATAATCACCCGAGCGGATCCACACATGTATCCCTTTTTGGGGATTATAATCCTGGTTGGTTGCAGCCAATATACAAGTATCGAAGCAGCCTGCCCTGATCAGTGTTATGTTGTCGATAATATTGTCAAGGTTTTTGCCTGTCCGTTTATCATAATCCAAAATTACCATGTTGTTTTCCATGCCAGATATGCCGGGCAGCTGAATAGCCTGTGCAATGGCCGATGTATAAGAAGGCGATATTAGCGAATCGATAAAAACATGGTCTTCGATCCCCTTAAAATGGTTTTTAATTCTTAGTATTTCCTCTTCGGCCTGCAGCCTCGATGTGCGTGAATAGTACCCCTGGATAAGGTGTAAATAAGTTCCAAACCCGTAACGGAACGATATCCAGTTTAAAAACTTCACAATATCGGGGCGCTCGAAGGTGTCCTGCGAAATGCCAAGGGCACTAGGACGCCATTCTTGTGTTTTACTGTTTTTTTGTTGTTTTTGGATGAACACGTGCAATCCACGGTTAATTTGAAACAGCGTGTTGGCAAAAATTGCCTGGAAACCTTTTCGGTTTTGGTTTTTATGGGTTATAAACAAGTAAAGTGCAACCATTACAACAAATGCAAGAGAGGCATACAGCGAGTTTATTTTAAACATGACCCATACCGATACCAGAAAACCCACAAATGAAACATACCATTTTGACCGGAACGATGGGCGGTAAGACGGTGATGAGCCAAAATGGTTCAGGAACGAAATAAGGCAAATAGCCCCGTAGGTTACCATAAAGAACATCGAAATTATCTCGGCCACGGCGTTTACATCGCCCATTGCCACAAAGGCAAAAGCAATAAATGCCGTAACCCATGTCGCGTTTACCGGTTCCCCTTTTTTATTTCTGGAAAGCCAGATATTTAACTTACGCAAAGGAAACGACCGATCGTGTGCCAAAGCTTGTAATGTACGCGGTGCAACCAGTATTGACCCAATAGCCGATGACATGGTTGAGGCGGCAAGCCCCAACGGTATAATGGCTACCCCGGCAATGGCAATATTTGCCATAACAAGTTGGTTTTCAACCATAGATTCAGGAGATACAGAGATGGCAAGCTTATACACCACGAAAAAATAAACGACCATACCACTCAAAGTTGCCAGTGTTGTCCCCAACGGTATTGAGCGCGAAGGTTTTTTCAGGTCGCCCGAAAGGCCAACACCGGCTGTCATGCCTGTAAACGCGGGAAAAACAATTGCAAAAACCATAAAGAAATCGCTTTGATTCCTAAATTCAAGATTGCTAAGCCCGGTGCCCGCTTCTGGCACATAGCCGGTTTTCCCCAAAAAGAACATTACCAG
>JASMTI010000180.1:0-1803 GCA_041694375.1 Bacteroidales bacterium
TGATTCGTGGCACAACTTGAACCGAAACAGAGGGCACAATTTGAACCGAAACGAAAATTAAGCACCTAAAATAAGTGGCACACTTTCGACCGAAATGACTGGCACAACTTGAACCGAAATGGTTGGCACAACTTCGACCGATTTATCCAGTTACTACTTTACCTAGTACATCAAAAACCTTCACATCAACATCAGAATTAGTATTCTCAATTTCTACTTCGATATTTACAAAATTACTTGCAGGATTTGGATAAAGACGAACACTATTGATTAAAGGTTGACTATACACGGAATTTAGTTCGCCTAACCAATTACGGTCGCCTATTGGACCTCCATCTGTTGCACCACTTGCTGCAACTGAATTTGTATAACTAAAATCGTAAGGAACATCTAAGTGATAAACACCATTAGCTGGTTCAGGATTGATCCAGAATGGAGATGTCGATAAATCTAAATTTGGATCCATCTGGTAATCAACCTGTTCTGCCAAACCTTGTTCAGGTATATCTGCAAAATCAATTTCTTCATCCATATACCAAACAGCATCCGTATTTTCATCAATAAACTTTTGAGCTGTTTCATCTGCAAATAGTACATGAGTGCTATCAGAAAGCCATTTGGAAAATAACGTAGAATCTAAATAAACACTGTTATTAGTTATATTGATCTTTTGCTCAAAGCCCAGGTCAATTAGTTCTTGGGAAATGGAGTCAATTTCAAAAACTGCCTGTATTTCTGATGTGTCACGAGGGACATAGGCAACATTATGTAGGATGTTATTGGTAAAATCAAGACCAGCAATAACTCCGAAACCAAAACCACGGTGACCAACATTAATAAAATTATTATTGTTAATTTTAGCATATTTTATGTGCCCGCCACCATCTCTGATAAGTCGCTGAGTAATATTATAAAATGTACAGTTTTCAATTAAAATTGAATCAATACTATTTCCCCTATCGTCAATTCCTCTTCCGTTATCCGGATCAGCAGGTTTACCAATATTACTAAAAACAGAATTGGTCAAATTAATTGTACACTCATCATCATCAAGACGAATAATTGCCTGACCTGCCTTATCTAACCAACAATTATCTATTGTAAGTTTAACACCAGGTGCACTTAGCCTGATAATTCTCAATGACAATGCATCAAGGTCATCCTCATTAGTTAAATGCAAGTTTTTTAATGTTAAATCGCCTTTGGGGCGGAAACAATAATCGGGTGTCGAACCATTCTCGTCGGTCTTCAATGCAATATAAGGACGGGGTCCATCACCATCTTCAGCAACAACCGTTAAAGGATATTCAAGATTCTGGATTAAAGCGGTTATATAATAAATATCTTCAACGCGCTTTAAACGGTATACAGTATTCTCCGGATCAATACGATCACCTGTGTCGGTTGTGTCACCATTTATTGCATTGTTTAATGTTCCAATGCCCGGATTAATGTCAACATAACGAACCTGTGCGTTCGTGGTAAATGTAAATCCCATTAAAACAAATGCAATAATTGCAAAAATTGATTCATTTAAGTAATTTTTCTTCATAATTTTAAGTTTTTAGAATTATCTGTAATTAAAAGCGATACCGCAGGCCTAAATCCACAGTAGAGCCATATATTAGGTTTTTAGTGTATAATCTTTCAGTCGATCCAGAAATAAAGCTTGTTTCTGGGACATTTGAAATGTTGTTCACATTTAAATAAACAATGAAATTATTTTTAATTTTTTGCTTTGCTGTGAGATCCCAACGTGTAGATTCTCCAGTATAACTATCTAAATTTTCATTTTTCCCGACA
>JASMTI010000181.1:0-12504 GCA_041694375.1 Bacteroidales bacterium
TAATGAAAAGAAAAATGCTGAAGGCTACAATTTTGAAGTAATATCTGACGATTCGTTGTTCATTTATGCTTCACCGGCTGTAAAACTGATTATCGGGTTAATGCAGCATATTATAAAACCTTTTGATCAAGTTGTGATGGCTACGTTAGTTTATGAGTTCTCGAAACATATTCTTCCAACTTTAAAAGCAAAAAATAAGTTGCCACAGCGGCTTGGTTCCGTAGGTCAGCAATCTATGGTATTTGAAACCCAAAAAGATGAAAAATTTTTTTCAGAACAGGTGAAAGAAGAATTTTTCCCGTTTTTTGACCCCAATGCCGATCAGGGCATTGTAAAAAACTGGTCGAACCTCTCAATTTCAAATTTTATTGAAGAACTGGTTAAAACATATAACCTTGATTATCTTGAAGGGGAACAGGCTGCAATCCAATCTTTAAAAGATACTGTTAACGATTTTTCACGACGGGAAAGTGGGAATGTGCATAAATTTTTAGACTGGTGGGGGCAACATGGTTCAAAAGTGAAAGTACAAATGGCTGCTTCTCGCGATGCAATCCGTATTCTTACTGTTCATAAGGCAAAAGGACTCGAATTCCCGGTTGTGTTATTACCATTTTGCGACTGGGATTTTAAACCTTCGTCAAAACAAGGCAATATTATGTGGTGCCCTACAGGTAATACACCATTTAAGCAGTTTCCGGCTTTGCCTGTAAAGGTTTCCTCAAGACTAAAATCATCGCTGTTCAGCCTTGAGTATTACAACGAGTTGTTATTAACGGCTGTTGACACAATTAACCTTATGTATGTAGCGTTAACACGTGCAATTGATGCTCTTTTTGTTTTTTCTGAAAAGCCGAAAGTTCCCAAAAATGGAGAAATGAGTTTCACCGCAAATGCCATGCTCTTCGAAACCATCAGCAACATATCATCTGAACCGGCAATTAAAGAATATGCTGAAGACAGCTACGAGAGCGGTGATTTGCCTGTTACTCATGATGTGAAAATTGAAAGTCAGTGCGAAGTCAACCTTTCTGCTCATTTTGTACGGAAAAAAAATGCACTCGAAAGTTTAAAGTTGAGGCGAAACTATGACGATTTTCTTGAAAGTGAAGCCCCTGAATGGGTGCAGCATGTAAACGAAGGTAAATTTATGCATGAGTTGCTCGCTATGGTCGAAACTGTTGATGATGTTGATAAAGCCCTGATGCAGCTGCAGACCGAGGGCAAAATAAGCAGCGAACGCAATAGTGATTTGAAAAAAAATGTTTACGAATTGATAAATAATCCAGATGCTCAATATTGGTTTGATGGAACATTCACGGTTCTTAATGAAATTTCGGTGTTAGGACAGAAATTTGGAACCCTGCGCCCAGACCGTGTTATGATTAAGGGCAATAAAGCGATTGTAGTTGATTACAAAGCAACTGATGCAAAGAATGTGAAATATGAAAAACAGGTTAAATGTTACGCTGATATTATTCGTGACATGGGATATGAAAAACTTGAAGGATATATTTGGTACCTCAAATCGAATCGTATCCAGAGGGTTGTCGGTTCTTGATTTCCTTTTTAAACCATATAAGCCATATGAGGGCATATAAGTTTTTCTTAAATGGATTTATAATTCTTATATGGTTCTAAAAAATAAAAAGTGATGGGAAAAACATACGAATGCAAAAACTGCCAGTGGGAAGGCGATGAAAGCGAGCTCGAATATGATGATGTGGAATCATGTGCCGGGAGCGATAAAATTGAAGTGTGCCCTGAATGCGGAAGCATGAATGTTTGGGTTAAAAGATAAATCATTCTATCCTTTTATAATAAAACAGATACCGGATAAAGAACACAATAATCAATAATAAAAATGAGAGTTCGGTTTCCTGGGGCCAGAATTGCATGACAATAGCTGTAAAAAAAAGGATACCCATTGATATTTCGATAATACGTTTTTTATTCTTCTTATTTTTAAGGGCAAAAAGGAAAAGTGCCTGCGCCGGCAATAGCCATATTATATTGAGGTTGTAGTTGGTTGCTGAATGATCGGTGCCTACCCACATGAAAAATAAAAATAGCCCGGCAACAACAGAAATAGTATTCAATGTGATATCAAAAGCTTTGAAGTAAGTATCTTTTCTTTTTTCGAGTAAGCTGATTAAAAGAATGATCAAAATGAAAAAAGTAAAAACAACTGCAGGGTCGTAAAGGATGTTGTATTTAAATTCCAGTCTGTTTTTCAGATATTCTTTTTCAGATACCACCAAGTTGCGTTCTCCCTTATTGCTTTCAATGGTTGCCCTTCCAAATTGGTGTTCCATGTGCTCGGGCAGGTACATATAATCGTATGGTGAGGCCTTTGCATCGGCAGATAAGCCCAGAATCAGGTTAATTCCCATTTTGGTCCACGGTGTGTGTGTTAAATAGGGGAATAGCAGTTCCCTGAATGAAACATTTCGGTCGGGGGTGTTAAAATCGATCTCCCCGTCAACAGCTTCAACAACAATATCACGGATTCGGGTTGCGCAGTTATCCATGAAAAAATCGTATTTGTAATTACGGTTTTCAGGTTTTGCATTTTCTTCAAGCAGGTCAAACAGTTTTTGCTTTTCGTGCGGAAGCAGGTTGAGTGTTTGCCCTTCAACGCCAATTTTACGATAGTTATATTCGCGCATAAAACGGTTGATGCTGGTAACCGAAAGCATGTAATTTAGTTTGCCACGTATAAATTTGCCATAAAAATTGGGGGTGTCGAAATTAAAAGTGCCGTAATTATACAGTCGGTCAATCCCGCTTGACGGGTCGCTGACCCACAAAGCACTATGCCCAAAGCCGGCATACAGTTCTTGTCCGGGGCCGCATGTGAATAGCATTACGCGGGCACTGGGGCTTAATGTTTTGGGTGCTGCATTAACGAATAAAGACGTTAGCAAAATAAAAAGGCTGATGTATAGGGCTTTTCGCATGTTTTATTTTTTATATCCTGCGAATATAGTAAAAAAGTGATATGGCTTTTTAAAGGTCGTAATTGTTTGTGATGGAGTTTTTGGGTTTTTTTGTGGATGTTTTTTACGATATGGAGACATGAATAAAATCATGCTTGAATAATTTTAATATGAACAAAAATTATTAATTTTAGGGGTGGACAATGTCAGAAGACATGATAGTATAGTTGAAAAATTAAAACTTTAAAAATATTTTATTATGGGAAAAGAAGCAGTAAAAGTATCAACCGTAGAACAAAAAAAGCTTGTTGAAATGTTGAATGCGGCTTTATCTGAGGAGTGGCTGGCCTATTACCAGTACTGGATCGGTGCACGCCTGATGGAAGGTCCTATGCGCAGCGAAGTAGAGCCTGAGTTATTGGTTCATGCCAACGAGGAGTTGACCCATGCTGAAATGGTGGCCGACCGTATTTTACAATTGGGCGGAACACCAGTAACGAACCCGGTTGACTGGGCCAAGCTTTCGCGTTGCGAATACGAAGATCCAACAGATCCTTATATCGAAGTGATCCTTGAGCAGAACCTGCGTGGTGAGCGCTGTGCCATACAACGTTATCAGGAAATTGCCGACTTTACAGCGGGAAAAGACCACTCAACCCATCAAATGGCCATTCAGATTTTGAATGATGAGCTTGAACATGAAGATGATATTGAAGCTTGGATGACCGATTTAGACCGCATGAAAGAAGAATTCAGAAAAATACGGATGTAATTATTCAACAATAAGAAATATAAATGGGCTGTATCTTCAAAAGGTGCAGCCTTTTTTGTTGAATAAGTAACTGAACTTGTGGTATATGATAGCTGCCTAACCTTGGAAAAGTTCAGAATGTTTTTATTCGGTAGTTTCTTTTTCCTTACTGGCACTGGTGTTTGAATGAATTTCACTTAATAGTTGGTAAGCTTTGTCAATAGATTTTACCTTGTCGAATGCCAGGCTTAACTTGGTTTTACCTTCTTTTATGCGGCATTTTTGCGGGTTTTGCTGTATCCATTGCAAAACTTCCATGAAAACGGGCGATTGGTAAAAAAGTGATTCCTGGTCACCAATGAAGTGGCAAATCATTTTGTTGTTTTTCAGTATTACCCGTTCCATCCCCAATTGAATGGCAATCCACCTTAAGCGTACAACTTCTATGAGGTCGTTTACCTGTTGTGGTATTATGCCAAAGCGGTCGGTAAGGCTGGCTTTAAAAGCTTCGAGCTGTTCGTTGTCTTCAATGTTGTCAAGTTTGCGGTATAGTGCCATGCGCTCTTCAATGCTATTTACATAGCTTTCGGGGAAGCGCATTTCCATATCGGTTTCAATATTGCAGTCATCGATAAACTTGAGATTCATAAATGCCTTTTGTGCCTCGTCCTGCTCTTTTTGGGCGAATACCTCTTTAAATTCATCTTGTTTTAATTCCTGAACGGCTTCGTTTAATATGCGGTGGTAGGTTTCGTAACCAATATCGGCAATAAAACCGCTTTGCTCGGCCCCGAGCATGTTCCCGGCGCCACGTATATCAAGGTCGCGCATGGCAATGTTAAATCCACTGCCCAGTTCTGAAAACTCCTCGATGGCTTTAAGCCTGCGGCGGGCTTCTGGGGTTAAGGCACTCATGGGCGGTGCCAGCAGGTAACAAAATGCTTTCTTGTTTGAGCGTCCAACACGGCCGCGCAACTGGTGGAGGTCGCTCAACCCAAAATTCTGGGCATTGTTGATGATTATGGTGTTGGCATTGGGGATGTCGAGCCCGCTTTCGATGATGGTGGTAGCAATTAGCACATCATTTTCACCATTAATAAAGTCGAGCATAATTTTTTCGAGCTTGGGGCCTTCCATTTGTCCGTGCCCAACAATGGTGCGGGCATAAGGACAAGCTTTTTTTACAAAAGCTTCAACCTCGTAGATGTTTTGTACACGGTTGTGGATGAAGAAAACCTGTCCCCCCCTGTCAATTTCATAATCAATGGCTTCCTTAATGGTTGCTTCGTTAAAACCATGTACCTCGGTAACAATGGGGAAGCGGTTAGGTGGCGGTGTTTGTATAACCGAAAGGTCGCGTGCGCCCATTAACGAAAACTGTAGTGTGCGCGGAATGGGTGTGGCAGTGAGTGTAAGGGTGTCAACATTTACCTTCAGGCGCTTTAGCTTATCTTTAACCGAAACCCCAAACTTCTGTTCTTCATCAATGATGAGCAAGCCCAGGTCTTTAAAGCGTATATCTTTCCCTACCAGCCTGTGTGTCCCAATTATAATGTCAATATTCCCTTCTTCAACTTCCTTTAATGTTTTTTTTGTGTCTGCCGATTTTCGCAAACGGCTTACATATCCAATTTTAACAGGAAAATCTTTTAAGCGCTCGGTAAAAGTTTTGTAATGCTGGAGGGCCAAAATAGTTGTGGGTACAAGTATAGCCACTTGTTTGTTGTCGGCTGCCGCTTTAAAGGCTGCGCGCACAGCTACTTCGGTTTTGCCAAATCCTACATCGCCGCATACAAGGCGGTCCATGGGCATCATTTTCTCCATGTCTTCTTTTACGGCCTGGGTGGCTTTAAACTGGTCGGGGGTGTCTTCGTACATGAACGAGGCCTCGAGCTCCTGTTGCATAAATGAGTCGCTCGAAAATGAGAAGCCTTTTTCTTTCAGGCGTTCGGCATAAAGGGCTATAAGTTCCTTGGCAATATCTTTTACTTTGCCCTTTGCTTTTTTCTTCATTTTTTGCCATGCCGATGTGCCCAGCTTGTTGAGGTTGGGCTCGGTGCCGTCCTTTCCCTTGTATTTTGAAATGCGGTGCAACGAGTGGATGTTGACAAGCAGTGAGTCATTGTCGCGGTATATCAAACGTACAGCTTCCTGTACCTTGCCGTTGACTTCGGTTTTTACCAATCCGGCAAATTTTCCGATGCCGTGGTCAATGTGCACCACGTAATCGCCGGTGTGTAGTTTGTTCAACTCTTTCAGGGTGATGGCTTCCTTTGCCCGGTTCGAATTTTGAAGCTTATAGCGGTGGTAACGTTCAAAAATCTGGTGGTCGGTATAAAAAACAAGTTGTAAATCACGGTCGATAAACCCTTCGTTTATGGTAAATGACAACGGGGTAAAATTAACATTTAAACCACGGTCGCTAAAAATTGCCCTTAAGCGTTCAATTTGTTTCTCGTTGTTCGAGAGTATGAAGTTTTCGTAACCATTTATGGTATTTTGCTTCAGGTTGTTGGCAAGTAATTCAAAATTCTTGTTGAACTCGGGTTGTGGGGCTGTAATGAAGGGTAATTCCCTTACCTTTTCAAGGTTACTGCGCATTCCGAATTCAATTACACTAAAATTGTTGAGGTTCGTTTTAAATGTTTCGGCATCGCAAAGTTGCTCCTGCCCAAATAATCTTTCTTCGGGTTTAATGTGTTCGTTGTTCGAATAAAAGCTCTCAACTTGTTCCAAGGTATACCTGAAATCCCTGAATGCCAGGTTGAATTTTTCAGGCAGGTATTCAAGTATGCCAATCCGGGATTCATCGTCCAGGGCATTTTGTATGTTCGGGATAATTGAAATATGGTCGAATTTTTTGTCGGATAGCTGGGTATCGATATCAAAGCTGCGGATGGAATCTACTTCATCACCAAAAAAATCAACGCGAAAAGGTTCATCGTGAGCAAATGAAAATATATCGATAATGCCACCCCGCACTGAGTATTGTCCCGGTTCGTACACAAAGTCAACCCTTTCAAACCCGTATTCAAAAAGCACATCGTTTATGAAATCGAGCGATACTTTTTCACCGTTTGAGATTTGCAGGGTATTGGTGTTAAGCGATTCAGTTGTTACAACTTTCTCGATCAATGCTTCGGGGTAGCTAACAACGATGCAGGGATTGTTGTCGGTTAAACGGTTGAGAACTTCGGTGCGTTTAACTATGTTTTCCTGCGATACTTTTCCGTGCCGGGCAACTCGCTTGAACGACGAAGGGAAAAACAGTACATCGAAGCCAGGCAGCAACAAGTTAATGTCGTCAAAGTAGTATGCGGCTTCCTCGTAATCGTTTAAGACAAGCATTAACGGTTGCGGGTTTTCTAAAAAAGCGGCTGAAAAAACAAAGGCTGGTGATGACCCTGCTAAACCTTGTAAATGAATGCGCCCCGGTTTATCGTCTTTCAGAAACTTAATAATCCCGGGTATAGCCGGATGGCTTAAGTATTTTCGTAGAATTTGTTCGCTGCTCATAATAAGCTGCAAATATATTAAGAAATTTGATGTCCGGGTGAAAATGATAAAATCAAGATTACCAAAAATGGTATATTTGCCGCAAAATATGTTATCAATGTCAACAGTAGAAGTGTTTTTTCCAGGGGTTAGTGATGAAGAATCTGAAATGATAACCGCCTTGCTTTCACAACTTTCATACGAATCGTTTTGGAACGAGGAGAGGGGGTTGAGGGCTTATATCAATGCTGAAAACTTTAAGCGTGGGGCGTTGGAGGACGTGTTGCATTTGTTGGGTCTTAAAGTTCATTTTGAGGTGCAAAATGCTTCGCCGGGTGAGTGGGGCATTTCTTCTGAAGATACATTTGATTCTGTGTTTATTGGCGAAAAGATATGGCTTGGAAAACCTGGCGAACATTATCAGGGGGGTGCCGATTATGTGTTGCGGGTTGACCCACAACTGGCTTTTGGTTCGGGGGCGCACCCCAGTACGTTGTTATGTATTGAAATGATGATTGGGCTCGATTTTAAGATGAAATCGGTTGTTGATGCCGGTACCGGCACGGCTGTGTTGGCTGCATTGGCTTCTATGATGGGGGCTGGTGAAATTGTGGCATTCGATAATAATCCATGGGCATTGGATGTAGCTCAAAATACGCTTAAAATTAATTCAGTCAAAAATGTTGAATTAATTCATTGTGGTGTTGAAGAAATGGATGGCACATTTGACATTGTACTTGCCAACCTGAATTATTCGGTTTTTGAACAGTCTTTTGATAGTGTGGCCTGTCTTGTTGCCCCAAATGGTTTGTTGTTGCTCAGTGGTGTCATGTTAAAAGATGAAGCCAATATACTTAATATGGCACATCGGTCAGGCTGTGAGGTTGTTAGTCGTCTTGATAAAGATGGTTGGTGTGCTTTGCTGCTGAAAACGGTTTAGGAGATTTGTCCTATTTATCCCTGCTTTTTTCCCGAAACGCTGAAGGTGTTAGCCCCATTGCTTTTTTGAATTGCTGGGAAATGTTTTTAATTTCTGTAAAGCCTGATTCGTATGCAGCCTGGGCAATGGGAATGTCAGTTTCGCTTAACAAGTGGCTGAATTTTTCAATTCTTAGTTGGTTAATGTATTGATGAATGCTTTTCCCGGTTGTGTTTTTAAACTTAATTTCGAGTGCACGGCGCGACAGGGCAACGTTTTGTAAAACTTCAGAAACGGGCAGGCCGGCAGTAAAGTGTTGATGGATGTGTTTCAGCGCATTTGCTATTTGCTTATCGGCTGTTGCGTAAATATCGGTAGATGTTCTGGTTTTTACATGTTTTGGCTGCACTACAATGTCATAGCCTTTTATTTCGCCCTTCATCATACGGTTGAGCATGGCGGCTGCCTCATACCCACCTTGTTCGGCATCAAGACTGATACTTGAAAGTGGAGGGTCTGACATGGTGCAAATCAGCTCATCGTTGTCTACCCCAATTACAGCAATTTCTTCGGGTATTTTAATGCCCGAAACCTTTGATGCTTCTGTTATTTGTTGCCCGCAATTATCGTCGCATGCCATTATGGCTGTTGGTTTTGGTAGGTTTGTAAGCCATCGGCTTAGTGCCGAAGGTTTATAGTACCACATTTCGTGGTTCGGGTCGGGGTCGCCTTCAAAAAATGATGCCTGAAAACCTTTTTCTGCCAGCAAGTCGGAAAACCCTTGTCCCCGCTCACGCGACCAAACAAAGGAAGGGTAACCGTAAAAACCAAAATTCTTGTACCCTTTTTGCAGGAAATAATTAGCTGCAATTTTTCCGGTTTCATAATAATTGCCGGTAATGTTGGGAACATGTTTAAACCGTTTTTTATAATCGGGCACGATAATGGGTATGCCTGATTCTTTGAGTTCTGGCCGGTCGTTGTTATTGTTTAGTTGGGCAACAATGCCGTCGGCACCCCATTCTTTTGCCCATTCAACCACACCCGATATGCCGGGTTTGTCGCGGTAGTAGTATGGCATGCGGCAAAATACCCAGGGACCATGTTCTTTTGAATAACGGGCAATACCGAGGAGTATTTTTTTGAAATACTCCTCGGAGAAGTCTGCAAGTAAAAGTACTTTGGGCATCGGATGCTGTTTAAAGTTTTACACTTTGTTTTTTTGTGTTAAAACCGCTAAGATCAATCCATAAGTTTTCATTGTTTTTTTGCGGTAATTCAATTGTAACTGTTTTATTGCCTCCGGGCTTAACACTAAAATAATTATCAGTATAAAATGCAGGGATTACCCACTCGCCATTTCCATCATGTACTTTTAACTGGTTGAAAAGTGCAATCGTACCCGATGGGTTTTGTATTTCAATGTCAATTTTTCTTGATGAGTGTTTAATTATACTGATTTTGAGATCTGTGCTTTCGGCGTTGTTAAGTGATGTATAGTCGGGATGCTGTTCCATTGGAGTATATACCCAATTTGTTTCTTCCCAGTTATATTTTTCTTCGCGGGCCGAAAGCCAGTAGAAGTTATCGCTTAACTTGTTGCCATTTTTGTCTTCAAGTTCCAGAAAGAGTAGGGTTGTTTCGTCCGGTTTTCCAATTTCTGTAACTTCAATGCTGCCATTTGCAGGGATTGATATTACTTTTCGATCTTCTTTTATTTTGTTTGATGATGCATCGTATAGCGTGATTGTAGCCGTTACATTTTTGTGTGTATGCATCTGTTTGTTAACGGCTGCAATGGTGTAATTACCATAGTTGTAAACGAGTTGGACTGGCTCCAGTGCTTTTTTTGTCCCGTAATATGCCGGTGTTGGTACCATGTAATAATCGTACAATTGCCAGTAAAACGATGGCCATGCCGAGTTCAGCATCCACTGAATGATACCGGTTGCTTGTGGACGATTGACCCTGAATGCTTCAAACATGGCACGAATGGCCACGTAGTTTACCATGTGCCCTTTCATAATATATTCATCAAAGCTTTCGGCTTTTCCCCATTGTTGGTTGATGGCATTGGTTAACACCTGCATACTGTTTAAGGCTGTTGCCGATGTGGTACAATATTGGTCCCAGTATTCGTTCAGCGGCCAGCGTTTGTCTTCGGGCAGCATTTTTTCGATTGACTTTTTTACGGGCAATTGGGTGCCAGGTCCGGTTTCGGTGTTGAAGCCATAGGCTCCGCCAAATTTTTTGTCGACATACCAGTATGAGGGGCCAACATATTCATATGGTCCGTGCATTTTTACACCGGTAGGTCCTGACAGCTCACTGGTGCGGTCGGCAGCTGCACCCAGCCACGGGCGGTTGTCGTACTTCTCAAATATTTCAATGTACCTTTTTTCAAGTTCGGGGCGGGGGAGCATGTCGCTGCCCACCAACCATACAAATATTGAGGGGTGGTTACGGAGCCACAGGATCTGGTCGCGCAAATAATCGGTAAGTAAATCAAAATCTTCCTGGGTTGAAGCGCCGCCAAATTCATCGCAGGCTTTACCCAGGTAATTTTCCCATTCCCATTGGCAGCTCCAGCCTACCATGGCCAGTATCCCATGCCGGTCGCACTGTGAGTAAATATCGCGGGTGGTACCCCAAACTGTTTCAAAACGTATGGTGTTCAACCCCATGTCTTTTACGTATTTTACCTGTAGCTCATTACTTTCAGGGGTGTCGCGCAGAAAAATATCATCGGTCCAACCCGCGCCTTTGATCAGTATTTCTTTACCATTAAGTTTAAACCCTCTTTTACCGGCTTCGTTAAAATAGCTTTCAATTTCGCGTATTCCAAATTCAATGTTTTCGATTGAAAGTACTTGGTCGCCGGATACAAAACTAATGTCCATTTGGTAGAGGTGTGGTTCTCCCAGTCCATTGCTCCACCATAAATCAGGGTTTTGAACATAGAAACCGCTAATGTCATCATGGGTAAGTTGAATTTCCTTTTCGGTGCCGGCCGGTATTGATACAGGGTAATGATATTGTTCCCCATTGAACGAAATTGAAAGTTCCCCGTTGACAGCCTTGCTGCTGAAGTTTTTGAGAGTTGTGCCTGCTATCAGCCATGCTTCGTCAAGGGTTTGTGTATTTACATCACTTCTTATATAGCTGTTTTTCAACTGAATTTTTTCAATAGTCTTGACGGTAACCGGCCGCCATATTCCCATATTCTCATCAAGAGGCCGCGGGTTCCAGTCAACAAAACCCAGTCCGAAATCACCATCACGTTGCCTGAAGACTTCAACAGCCAGGGTGTTTGTGCCGGGTTTAGCCCATTTACTAATGTTTAATTCAAAACGCCTGAAACTGCCTGTTATTGAATCGGAAGCTGCGATTAAATTACCGTTTAGCCAGATGTTGGCACTGTAGCTGATACCGTCAAACTGAAGAAGGGTTGTGCTTTCTTGTGCCCCGTTTAATGAAAAACTGGTGCGGTACCACCAGCTGTTATCAAAATCATGCCTGTTAGCGTTGTCATAATTTTCGGGTTTGAGGATGTTTTGATATTCATTTTTTTCAGAAAGTACCCCCATGATTGTAGATGGAACTTGTGCATTGATCCATTGAGTGTCGTTGAAATTTTGCGTGGAAATTGAAGCTCCCTTTTGATTAACTTCTGACGATGATTTTATTTTCCAGTTTGCTAATTCTTGTTCCATAATCTTGTTGCCTTTAGAGCAGTTGCTTAGAAATAAAAGAACAGATGCTAATAATACAATGGTTCGTTTCATAATTATGTTATTTTTTGGTTGTCAAATAATAATGATGCCCCTAAAAGGTGACTGTTGGGGTTTTGTGTTGTTTTTATGGTTAAATTCTTAACAGAATTGGGAAAAGCGAAATCGTTTAGTTGTGCCCACATTTCTTTTTCAAAAAAATGAAAAGCTCTTGATACAGCACCACCCAAAATAATGATCTCGGGGTCGTAGGTGAAAATCGTGTACTTAACAGCTTGGGCAACATGCTTACCAAATTCATGATAGGCAGACAATGCTGCTGAATTATTGTTTTTTGCTTCCTCAAAAAATTTCTCACCATCGGTATTGTGAATACAGGTAAAAAAATTGCCACTGCAGTAATATTCGAGGTCGTGATCGAGATAAGGCAGCATACCGATTTCGCCTGCACCGGCATTGCTCCCTTCGTATAATTGGTTGTTAATAATAATACCGGCACCAAGTCCGGTCCCAATAGCCAACCCAACAGCCGATTTGTACCCCTTGGCAGCCCCATACAGGTGTTCGCCCAATACGAAACAGTTCACATCGTTGTTTATCAAAACCGGAAGGTTAAGTTCCTTTTCAATATGTTTTTTTAGGTGTACTTCCTTCCACGAAGGGATATTG
>JASMTI010000182.1:0-23899 GCA_041694375.1 Bacteroidales bacterium
TTAACAATACCAATAAGGATTTAGTTGAGGAAATAGTATTGAAAAAAATGGACTTAACGCTTACCGCACCTTCAGATGGGGATTTAAGTTTTCTCCAGTCAATTGAAATATTTATCTCCGCCGACGATTTGCCTGAAGAAAAAATAGCATGGAAGGATGATGTTCCATCGGATGTAGGCAAATATCTGGAATTGGAAACCGTTGAAACGGACTTGAAAGAATATATCAAGAAGGACGAATTCACATTAAGAGTGAACACGGTAACCAACAAGATCCTTGCCTCTGACCACCATATCGACATCCATTCGGTATTCTTTGTTGATGCGGAGGTATTGGGAATATAAAAATAAGAGAAAAGCGGACATGATTGAGGTTGTAAATAGACTCATATCTTTGATCGATAAAATGATAGACGATGAATAACAACTGGCGTCAACAGTAAGATATAATTAATTGCGGCTTCGGTGCCGATAGTCAAGGTTTTCAGCCCGCACAAAACTCGGTGCTTTTCGATAGGAAAGCCTGCCTGTCTGACAGACAGTTGTCCCGCAATCGGCAACTAATCATATTTGCGAACCGTTGTAGGTAATATGAAATTATAAATTCAGAAAAGATGAAGAACATAACATCCTTTTTGGAAATTTAACACAATCATTACTAAGGCAATTTGATATGAAACGAATCATACTATCCTTTGTAATTCTACTGTCTTTACAGCTTACGATGAAAGCTCAATCTGTTTACAAGCAGATGCCCGAAGACCCGGAAGCTCTTTATTTCACTTCTGAAAACTTTAACATTTCGGCAGATGGAAAGCAGGATGTATCCGGGGCACTTCAGCTTGCTGTTAATAAGGTTAAAAAGGAGAAGAATTTTGGAATACTCTTTATTCCTGAAGGGAAATATCTCATCAGTAAAACCATTTATGTTCCAAAAGCGGTACGCATTATCGGATATGGAGCGCATCGCCCCGAATTTATATTAGGTGAAAATACAGCCGGATATCAGGATGAACAAAATTACATGTTTTGGTTTACCAGTAATCTTGTTGAAGAAGGTCAGGAGCCAAGGGATGCCACCGCAGGAACATTTTATAGTGCCATCTCAAATATCAATTTCCGTATTGAACCAGGAAACCCTAAAGCCATAGCGCTACGCACCCATTTTGCACAGCACAGTTTTGTAAGCCACTGCAACTTTTATATCGGTTATGGCTATGCAGGAATATATGACCTGGGTAATGAAATCGAGGATCTGAAATTCTATGGTGGGGAATATGGTATTTCAACGGCCAGGACATCTCCGGGCTGGCCCATTATGATGATAGATCTCTACTTTGAAGGTCAGCGGAGGGCTGCTGTTACAAGTCGGAATACCGGGATGGCGATCATTTCCATGCATGTGAAGGATGCCCCTGTCGCTGTTGAGCTTGAAAGGGGTATAGCAGACCGGTTATTTATGGAAGACTGCCTTTTTGAAAATGTAAAGCAAGGGGTCGTAGTTGGGGTTGAAAATCAAACCAACAGCCAGATAAACCTACTGAATATCATGTGTAAGAATGTTGATGTTCCTGTTTATTTCTCTCCCGGTGAAACTGGTTTTGAGGGAAAAACGGGTAGGTACGTGATCAACAATTTTGTACATGGTTTGGTCATGGATGATATGTCTGATGATTCCAATTTTAAAACGGTTATGGATATGGAAGCTGTTGATGTTGTACCCGAAAAATTGGAACATGTCATGCCTAATCTGCCTCCCATGGATACATGGGTAAATGTCAGAGATTTTGGAGCTGTGGGCGATGGAAAAACAGACGACACGCAGGCCATCAAAGAAGCTATTGCCAAACACAAACATGTCTATTTGCCTACTGGTTGGTATCGGGTTACGGAGACCCTGAAATTGAACAAAGGGAATGCGTTAATTGGCCTCCACCCTTTTGCCACTCAATTATTGCTGAATGAAAGCGAGGACAATTTCAGTGGTTTTGGATCACCTGTTCCTGTGCTGGAGTCATCAGTCGGAGGCAGGGATATCGTTAATGGAATTGGAATTAATACAGGAGCTTATAATAACCGTGCCGTTGGATTGAAGTGGATGGCCAATGAGTATTCCATGGTCAACGATGTGAAATTTGTCGGAGGGCATGGCACTATGGAAAAGCCCGGTCAGCCCTCCTATGAAAGGAGACGAGACGATAAGATCAGCAGTCCGTCAAATCCGGTTTATGCCAGGGGAAAAGATCTGGCCTGGGACAATCAGTACTGGAGCCTCTGGGTTACCAATAATGGCGGGGGGATACTTAAAGATATCTGGACAGCTAACACCTATGCCGGTGCAGGGTTATATATCAGCAACACCACGACTCCGGGAAATATTTATGCCATGTCAATAGAGCACCATGTGCGTCAGGAAGCTCGCTTAAACAATGTTGCCAACTGGAAGTTTTATGCTTTTCAGTTTGAGGAAGAAGGCAGGGAGGGCAAAAAAGCCCAAACACTTGATATAGCCAATAGCAATGACCTGATGTTCGTTAATTTCTGGATGTATCGGACCATTCGCGTGAACACGCCCCGCCCGTGGGGTGTGAAAGTGTCCAACAGCAAGCGTATTGATTTTCATAATATGCGCAGCTGGACACAGGTTTTGCAATTGCCGGAACGCACCATTTTCGATATGGAGAAAAACCTGATCGTATATCCGGGTGATTTTGCCAAAGTGACTGTTACCGGAAAGGAAGAATCTAACCGTAATGAAATCCCCAATAGCACAGCTGAGAAATTGGGCTTTGGCTATACGTTCGCTACCGGGGCTGTATCTGACAGTAAAGGAAATGTTTACTTCTGCGAGAACCAGCAGAAACGTGTGTACCGTTGGTCTGCCGAAACCAATACCATCTCCATCTACGCAGATTACCCATACAAGCCCTTTTCATTGGCTGTTGACACCCAGGATAATCTGATCGTAATCTGTCGTTACGATCCACAACCTGGTTTTGAAGATGATAATCCGCCAAAAACCATCGAAATGCTGCCTGACGATAATCCCTTTTACAGTGGTTGGGGAAACGGGGGCTGGGCAATCCAGGCCTATGCCATAAACCCTGATCAGGCAGATGACATGCAGCCTCTAAAACTCATGAAAACGAATGAGGTGGACAATATTGAACGGGTAATCCATCCTACTCACCGTTGGAGAGATAATTTTAAGGATGTAACCACGGGTCTTGCCGAAAAAAGCTTTTTGGCACCCGATGGTGTAACAATTATCCCCAACACATTTGATCTTGGGCGCTCTGTACAGCTTATGGAAGTTACGCCCAACCAAAGTAAACCTGTTTATGTGACCCACGAGAATCCCAAAATCACTTACCGTTTTGATGTAGATGACAAGGGTATGCTTTCAAATATGACCGAATTTGTAAAACGTGGTGAGTACAGCAATGTCGTAGGTAACAAGGGAAACGTGTACCTAGCCGAAGGGCAAATACTTGTTTTGGATAATGACGGAAATGAACTTAAGCGCATCACATTGGATGAACGAGTGCATTCCATGGACTGGGGAGGCAAGAATAAAGATGAGCTGTTTGTTACCACGAGCACCTCATTTTACAGGGTCAAATTGTAGCAAGTAGATTATAAAATTGATCAATAAGGAAAACAGGGGCAATTACAAATGAACGGCTTCAAAAGAGCGGTTTTATGCCTACGGCTAATATTTATAAACGATTCAGCCATGTTTAGCGAACCGCCGTATCCGCCAACTGGTACAAATATGGTGGTGTGAGCGGGTGGAGATACGAGGTTATTTCGTATCTTGCTCTACTCGATTGTAGGCAATTCCCCCTTATATCAAGGAAATTGACTACTTAAGCTTACGTAAACGAATGGTCAAAAAAGTGAATGGAAATTGGAGAGAATTCATAAATCGTTGAAATAATGACGTTTAATTTTACGTTAGTCAGAATTGTAAACAAAGACGATTAAATGAAAAGAAATATGACAACATTAGTAGTTGGAGCAAGTGGTGCGACTGGAAAACTTTTGGTAGAACAGTTATTAGCATCAGGACAAAGAGTTAAAATAATCGTCCGACCTACAAGTAATATTCCAGACAATTTCAATAATAATAAACATATAACTATAATCCAAGGTAATGTTTCAGAAATGACCGTTGGAGAATTGGCTGGAATTACTGCAGACTGTCAATCGGTTGCTTCTTGTCTTGGGCATAACTTGACCGGGAAAGGCATTTATGGAAAGCCTAAAAAACTTGTTACAAATACAGTTAAACTACTTTGTGAAGCGATTATTAGTAATTCTTTGCAAAAACCTGTCAAATTTGTGTTGATGAATACGGACGGGAATCGCAACAGAGATTTGAATGAACCAATTTCATTTCCACAAAAAATTGTAATAGGACTACTTCGGCTATTGTTGCCTCCGCATCCTGACAACGAAAAAGCCGCAGACTATTTGAGAGTTGGCATCGGACAAGATAATTCAAGTATTGAATGGGTAGCAGTTCGTCCGAGTAATTTAGTTAACGATGAAAATGTAACGGAATATTCCTTACACAAATCACCTATAAGAAGTGCACTTTTTAATCCTGGAAAAACGAGTCGTATAAACGTAGCACATTTTATGTCCAGACTTTTACAAGATGACAGTTTATGGAATAAATGGAAGGGGCAAATGCCGGTAATATACAACAACCCAGAGGATACAAAATAAAGCAGCTGCCTACAACCGGAAAATATGATTTGATTTTCGATGCCGTTGGAAAAAAGAAAAGTTCAGGATTGAAATACAAAAATGCTTAAAACCAAATGGCCGGTTTATTTCAGTTGATGACGGAAAACCAGGAAAAAAATGTGTAAGTCAGCAGAATTTAATGATTCTTAAAGACATGGCTGAAAAAAATAAGATAAAACCTGTAATTGATAAAATTTATCCACTTGAACAAATAGTTGAAGCCCATAGATATGTTGATAAAGGATATAAAAAAGGAAATGTTATCATTACGGTATAAAAAATAACGAACGCTCAATAAATAAGAGTCCTAAGTAAGGAAGTACGGATTGCAAATCCGCTGGCGCAGTTAGTTTATAGCTTATATAAAAGTGCATCAAATTTGTGATAAATGATCAATAAAGAAGAAATAGAATCAATATTATCAGGGCAGAAATTCTCTGAATTTAGGTGGATTAATACTGAATCAATTATTGTTGCACATTGGGTTCGGGTTAAGTGTACGTTTGGCTGTAATGATTACGGGTTAGGGACTTGTCCGCCTAATACCCCCTCGGTGCAGGATTGTAAGCGTTTTTTCAACGAATACAAGTCTGGAGTCATTATACGATTAACTAAATTTACCGATAAAAATAATTATGCGTCGGAATGGTCGAACGATATGACCAATAAATTATTGGAAACCGAAAAGCAACTATTCCTCAAGGGCTATCACAAAACATTTTTGCTAAACCAAACGTGTTGTGGAATATGTAACGATTGCACTGGTAACCGAATCGACTGTAAGGACAAAAAGCACTCAAGACCAAGCCCGGAGGCTTTTGCCGTTGATGTATATCAAACAGTACGAAATGTCGGGATGGAAATTAATGTTATTGCAAAAAATCCTTCGGAAATAAACCGGTATGCATTTATATTAATAGAATAGATAAGGTATGAAAAACAAGAAGAAAACAAATCGAAGATCATTTATACGTAATCTGGGAATAGTCGGTGCGGGTGGAATTCTGGCACCTGGCATGATGAGTTTTGCTTCGCGTTCCCGGGTTTTAGGTATATCGATATCTAATGTGAACAAAAAACCGGGCGTTGCACTGGTCGGGCTGGGGCGCTATAGCTCCGGGCAGTTAGCGCCTGCCTTGCAGGAAACGCAGTATTGCAAGCTCTCGGGTATTGTTACCGGTACTCCATCCAAAGAAGATGAATGGATGAAAAAGTATGATATCCCGAAAGGGAATGTTTACAACTACGATAATTTCGACAGTATTGCTGATAACGATGATATTGACATAGTTTACGTGGTATTGCCCAATAGTATGCACGCAGAATATACCATCCGGGCTGCTAAGGCCGGTAAACATGTTATTTGCGAAAAACCAATGGCCACCTCTGTAGAAGATGCAGAAGATATGATCAAAGCCTGTAATGACAATAATGTCAAACTTTCGCTGGGATACAGGTTGCATTTTGAGCCTTATCACTTGAAGGCTATGGAACTTGGCCAAACTGAAGTATTCGGTCCCGTGCAGAACCTGGATTCAGGTAATAGTTTTGTTATCAATGATTGGGAATGGAGGCTTAACAAGGAGATGGCTGGGGGAGGACCGCTAATGGACGTTGGTATTTATACCGTTCAGGCAGCCTGCTACAATATGGGCGAATGGCCGGTGGAAGTGACTAAAGCCTCTTATGGAGAAGTAACCAGGCCTGATTTATTTAAATCGGTTGAGCAATCCATTACATTCACGTTGAAATTTCCCAATGGTGCTACTTCAACGCATTCATCCAGTTATGCAAAAAGCGAAAGCTACCTCAAAACTGTTGCCAAAAACGGATGGTGGAAACTGGACCCGGCATATTATTACGGGAATAACAGCGGCGTTACCAGTGAAGGCCCCATGAAGCTGCCCAATGTTAACCAGCAGGCCCGGCAGATGGATGCTTTTGCGCTAAGTACGTTAAATGAAATGCCCAATTTAGTGCCCGGTGATATGGGACTGCGGGACATGAAGATTTTGATGGCCATATACAAAAGTGCTGATACGGGAAAGCCAGTAAAACTGAACCTAAATAATTTGGATATTCCTAAATATGACCTTCATCGTAAGGTAAATGACGGTTTGAAGACATCCATGTAAGAGATTTAGACTTCTGCCAAATTAGGGGCTGAATTTTAATGGTATTTCTTTTTAAATTCCCGGGGAGTACAATTGTTAATCTTTCGAAAAGCAGCATTAAAACGGTTTATCGAATTGAAACCACATTCAAATGCAATATCTGCAATCTTTTTATCTGAGGTAATTAATTTCCGTTGAGCATTTAATATTCTTTCTTGAATAATATAATCATTAATTGTGGATCCAAAAGCTTTTTTGAATATCGTATTGGCATAATCGGGGTGTAATCCAATTTCTTTTCCAATATCTGCAACTTGAAGAGAATTCATATAATTTTTAGCTATATACAATGCAATTTGTTCAACCTTGTTAATTTCACCGGTATGTATTTGTGATCGTTCATTTTGTTTTAACGGCAAGACCCGTGAGGCTAGTCTTAATAATCTTGCATGCATTTCATATAAAGTAGCCTCTGGGGCATTCCCCTCGGAAAGATCTTTCAACCAATTGTTAAAGAGAAATCTATCATAGGACGAATGTTCTCCCGTTTTTTCTATCACCACTTCACCTTTTAGTATTCTGTCGGTTAGAAAGGCGGGTAATTTTAATTCCAGAAACCGGGTAAGTGGAATGGTAATGACATAATATGGTGCGGAGCCTGAATAATCAACAATTTGATGCGGTACAAGTCCCCAGAATAGTGAAAAGCTATTTTTAGGAATGGTTATTTTAGATCCCTGAAACAAGTAAGTTAAACTGCTCCCCGTAAAGTAGTTTATTTCAATTTCATTGTGCCTGTCTGGTTTTCTCATCAAATCAGGCTTCCATAGTTCGCATGTTAAACCGTAGGGTTTAAACTCACTGCGTTTTTCATTATAGGTGTAAAATATCTCGGAATTCGACATATATTTTTTGAAATACGATTAGTTTTCATTTAATAACGAGGTTAAATTTACGTTTTTGTTTCAGAAGTAGAATATCAATTTATAAATTTTCAGCTACCCATAGATTGGGTATCCTGTTTTTTTCTAAATGTGGTGGTATAAATAGCAAATAAGGAAAAGAGTTATATTATGGTCTTAAATAAATATTTCGTTATGGTGAAAATAAAATTAGCAGCACTGTGTTTTTTACTCGCAACTGTTCATTGTGCAAATGGCAAGGGGAAACAAGTACAAGAGATAAATTCAAAAGAACTGAAGCCCCGCATTGTCGTATTAACCGATGTTTCAACGTGGGAAACCGATGATAGTGAGTCGCTGGTTCGGTTGATGGCACATGCCGATTTGTTCGAGATTGAAGGGCTGGTTTATACCACCGGGTATAGCCTTGAACAAACCCGCGACGATTTTTTTCAACTAATACACGATGCCATTGATGCTTATGAAAAGGATGTACCCAATTTAATGAAGCGTTCAAACCAAAAGGGGTTTTCAACCGATGAGGCAAAACAGAATATTGGCTATTGGCCCAGTCCGGATTACTTGCGTAAGCGCACCATGTTTGGAAGCCGGAACAAGGGTATGAAATTTATCGGGAAGGACAATGTTTCGGACGGTAGTGAGCTGATTATAAAACTGGCCGATGAAGATGATGAACGTCCGCTTTGGATTTTGCTGTGGGGCGGTGGAAACACACTGGCGCAGGCCATATGGCAGGTACAGCAGGAGCGGAGTGAAGCAGAACTAAAAGAATTTTTGCATAAAATCCCGACTTATGCTATAACCGATCAGGACCGCTCGTATAAAGAAGGTACGCCTTATGATGGCAGTTCACACCAGTGGATGCGCCGCGAGTTTGAAGGCGATTTATTGTTTTTGTGGGATGAATGTGCCTGGAAAAAACAAAATGGCATGGGGCGCGACAACTGGAATCAGTATGCAAAACATATCCAAACCCACGGGGCACTTGGAAAGGTATATCCAAAGTATAAGTTTGGCGTTGAAGGTGATTCGCCATCTTTTTATTACGTACAGCCTAACGGGTTGAGCAACCCTCTTGAGCCCGGACAGGTTAATTGGGGCGGTTATTTTGAATGGGGGAAAGGGCCCGATAACGAAACCTTTGCTTATACCAACCATGAAGGAGATGCCTGGGAAATATGTTCCCGCTATTTTGAATATTTCTACCCGGCCATATTTAATAATTTTGTAGCACGAATGGATTGGGCTGACAAGGGGGAAGGCAACCGGAACCCGGTTGTTGTGGTGAATGGGAAAAAAGGATTTGCACCCATTGAAATCAAAAAGAAAGGTGGCAAAAAGATTACCCTTGATGCTTCAAAATCATTCGACCCCGATGGCGATCAATTAAATTATAAATGGTGGGTTGTACCCGAGGCCGGAACTTATGACCAGGATTTGGCCATACCGGGTAATAATTCAGAAAAAGTCACCTTTAAAATCCACTCAGGAACAAAGGGCAAAACAATTCACCTGATTTGTGAAGTGAGCGATAACGGAAACCCGTCCCTCACAAGTTACCGCCGTATCATTATTAAGTTAAATTAGAGTTTCAGATTAATATAAAACAAGAATTTAATTATAAACCTTCAATGACCAATGACTTAATGACCAATAACCAATGACTAAGATATTAATAACCAATAACTTTTCAATATAATTAGTCATGTAACCATTTATCACAACGGGATGTTACCATGCTTCTTTGGCGGGGTGTCATCCCGTTTTGTTTGTGACATGTCTAATGCCGCAATCAATTTTGCCCTGGTGGCTTTCGGGTAAATAATTTCATCAATATAACCCAATTCGGCTGCTTTGTAGGGGTTGGCAAAATTATCGCGGTAATTTTCAACCTGTTTTTCTTTTGCAGTTTCGTCTTTCTCATTCCTAAAAATAATATTTACAGCACCGGCAGGGCCCATAACGGCAATTTCGGCCGATGGCCAGGCATAATTTACATCGGCGCCAAGGTGTTTGCTGGCCATCACATCGTATGCACCACCATAAGCTTTACGGGTTATTACGGTAATTTTGGGTACCGTAGCTTCGGCATAGGCATACAATAATTTGGCGCCGTGCTTAATAATGCCTCCATATTCCTGGGTTGTACCCGGTAAAAAGCCCGGCACATCAACAAAAGTAACCAGTGGGATGTTAAACGCATCGCAAAAGCGGACAAAGCGGGCTGCTTTTAGCGAGGAGTTGATATCGAGCACACCGGCCAGGCTTTCGGGCTGGTTGGCTACAATTCCAACCGTTTTGCCATTAAGGCGCGCGTAGCCGGTGATGATGTTGTTGGCATAGTGTGGCATTGCCTCAAAGAAATAATGGTCGTCGGCAACCGTATTAATAATGTGTTGCATGTCATAGGGTTTGTTCGGGTCTGCCGGGATATATTCCTGAAGATCATCGTCAACACGGTTGGGCGGGTCGGCGGTATGCTTTACCGGTGGTTCGTCCATATTGTTCGATGGCAAAAAGCTTAGCAATTCGCGTATCATAATCAGGGTTTGTTCGTCGTTGTTGCCCATGAAGTGGGCCACACCACTTTTCGAGTTGTGTGTGATCGCACCGCCAAGTTCATCTTTTGTAACTTCTTCGTGGGTTACGGTTTTAATTACATCGGGACCGGTTACAAACATGTAGCTCGAATTTTTCACCATAAAAATAAAGTCGGTTATGGCCGGTGAATAAACAGCACCCCCGGCACATGGTCCCATGATGGCCGATATTTGCGGTATTACGCCTGAGGCTTTCACGTTAAGCTGAAAAATATCGCCATAACCGGCAAGGCTCGAAACACCTTCCTGTATTCGGGCACCACCCGAGTCGTTAAGCCCCACGACGGGTGCCCCCATTTTCAGGGCCTGCTTCATTACTTTGATGATTTTATCGGCATTGCTGCGGCTGAGCGAACCCCCAAAAACCGTAAAGTCCTGTGCGAATGCAAACACCAGCCGGCCGTTAACTTTTCCATATCCGGCAACAACTCCGTCGCCCGGTATTTTGTTTTCTTCCATGCCAAAATTGGTACAGCGGTGGGTAACCATGCGGTCGAATTCGTTAAACGTACCGGGGTCAAAAAACAAATCAATGCGTTGGCGTGCCGTGAGCCTGCCCGTAGCTTCGTATTTCTTAATTCGTTCGGGCCCCCCACCTGCAAGGGCTTCGGATTTTTTATGCTCAAATATTTCGTATTTTTCTTTTGTGCTTTGCATTATTCGTTGTTTTTAGGTTTTACTTCAATTAGTGATTCGCCACCGTTTATGTTATCGCCTTCGCCTACATTTATACGGTGAACAATGCCATCAATGGGGCTTTTATATTCGCTCTCCATTTTCATGGCCGAGACCACGATAAGCGTTTGCCCTTTCATTACTTCCTGTTCTATTTCAACATCAATACGCACTATTTTTCCGGGCATGGGCGACGAAATTATTGCTTCGTCGATGCCGGCAGTTTCTTTGGCGGCTTCGAGATAGCGGGTGCGGTCGTCAATGATTTCAACCGTGAAATCGTTGCTGCGGGTGTGTGCCTCGTATTTATTGCCCGTTTTATCGCGGGAGAGCTCCACATCGACCGATTTCCCCCCGAAGATGGTCGAATAGGCATTATCATTAATTTTTGAAATGTCAACTTCGTACTGCCTGCCATCAACTTCAACACTATAAAGGGTGCCTGTTTTGTCAATCAGTTTAACATCAACTTTTCTGTTTTGTGTTTTTACTTCAAGTGGCATAATGAATATTTCAGATGCGTTTTATACTTTTTTGTATCGAATAATCCTTCCAGCGTGAAACAGTATCCATGTTATTCGCAGGGAGTTCCTGCTGATTGTTGCTTTCAATGAAATCGATGTACGAAATGATGATCGACAACATTTCGCAATCGTAGTTGCAATCATCTTCAGCCAGCAATACCTGCCGGTTGTTTTCAATAAAGTGCGTGTCGTATTTTCCTTTAATAAACGCGGGTGTGTTCATGATCCTTTTCAGGAAAGGTATGGACGTTTTTATCCCCGATATTTTATATTCGTAAAGGGCACGTTGCATCCGGCTGATGGTCTCGCTTCGGGTTTGCGCCCACACGATAAGTTTTGAAATCATGGGATCGTAAAATATGGGTATTTCATAACCTTCATAAACATACCCGTCGGTGCGCACTCCCAGACCCAGTGGTTCGGCAATGAATTCGATTTTACCCGGGCTGGGCATAAAGTTGTTTGCCGGGTCTTCGGCGTATATGCGGCATTCAATGGCATGGCCAAACTGTCGCAACTCTTCTTGTTTAAGTTTTAACGGCTGTCCTTCGGCAATAATAATTTGTTGCTTTACCAGGTCAACACCTGTTACTCGTTCGGTAATGGGGTGTTCAACCTGCAGGCGGGTGTTCATTTCAAGAAAGTAGAAGTTGTGGTTGCTGTCAACAAGAAATTCAACGGTGCCGGCACCGGTATAGTTAACTGACCGGGCCGCCTCGACAGCTTGTTTGCCCATTTCCCGGCGCAGGTCATCGGTTATAAAGGGCGATGGTGTTTCTTCAACCACCTTCTGGTGCCTCCGCTGTACCGAGCATTCACGTTCGAAAAGGTGTATGATGTTGCCGTGCTGGTCGGCCAGTATTTGAAATTCAATGTGGTGGGGCGATTCAATGTATTTTTCGATGTAAAGCGTATCGTTTCCAAAGGCGGTGCTGGCTTCTGATTTAGCCATCTTGTAGGCATCGATAAGGTTATGTTCGTCGCGTACCAGCCGCATACCCTTACCTCCGCCTCCTGCCGATGCTTTGATCATAACCGGGAAGCCAATTTCGCGTGCTTTGTTGATAATTTGCTCATTGCTGTCGAAACGGGCATCGGTGCCGGGAACAACGTTTACGCCTGCCTTTAGCATTATTTGGCGGGCGGTTACTTTGTCGCCCATCGCTTCCATCGCTTCAGGAGTGGGGCCTATAAAAAGAATACCGGCTTTGGTTACCTTGCGGGCAAATTCAGCATTTTCCGATAAAAACCCATAGCCGGGGTGAATGGCATCGGCACCCGATTTTATGGCCGTATCAATAATTTTGTCGATGTTGAGGTAGCTTTCCGATGAAGGTGATTCGCCTATGTAGTAGGCTTCATTTGCATAGCGCACATGCATTGAATTTCGGTCGGCCGTTGAATAAACAGCTACACTATCGACACCCATTTCGCGGCACGAACGCATGATCCTTACGGCTATTTCACCACGGTTGGCTATCAGTATCTTTTTGATCATAAGCATTGATTTTTGTTAAATGGAAACATGTTTCCATTAACCGAACTCATTAACACCGGGTTGGTAAAAAATGTTTAGCCTTCAAAATCTTTATCTTTTGGGTTTAATGGTCGATAATTTGAATTTGTATATTACGATCAGGCCCACATGATCAACGATTTTAAGCTATTGTCGGGAATGACCCCAAAACAATATTTCAATGCTTGTGAGCCATATTCCGATTACTTTCAATAATAATTTATTTTTGTAATTTTCACTTTTTATAGCGAAATTGGAGTATTCTATTTTTTAAAAATATATAACAATGGTTTTTATGTGTGCTTGGAAAAGTTGGAGAAGAATAGCTGTTGTTTTTCTGTTTGTGGTAAGCTTATCGGGATGCCAAATGTACCGGGCATTCAACCACATTGTTAACCTTCAGGAAGAATATCGCGAAGCAAAAGAAGATGGGGTGCCCCGGCTTGAATATTACGAGTCGTTGCCCATCCTGCACCTTTACGGCTCTTATGCCGAAATGGGGGAGCAATATGGTACTATTTTGAATGAACAATTACAGTCATTGCTTGTAATTGGTGAGGGCTTGTTCTCCCAAAAAAAGCTCAAAAAATATTATCAAATGGCCGATGAAGTTGAACCGGTCGTGCCCGAAGATATCCGCTTATTTATCGAGGGTATGGCAAAAACTTCGGGAGTATCATATCGTAAGTTGTTGGCACTAAATATAGTGCCCCGTACCACATGCAGCGTGCTGGCCGTTTGGGGCGAGGCTACTGCCAATGGAGAGTTGCTAATGGGGCGTAATGCCGATTATAATTTTCAGCGCGTGAATAAGGCACTGGGTATTATTGTTGTAAAGCACCCCGATGAGGGGCTGGCAACTATTTCTTCAACATTTTTAGGGCTAGCGGGTAGTTTTACCGGCATGAACGAGAAAGGTGTATCCTACGGCAATATGCTTGTATACAATGGCGAGGACAACGGGGTCGATACCAATGGCCTGCCCATTCAGTTGTTGATGCAAATGGGGGGCGAACAAAACAGCTCGGCAGAATCGATGGTCAATTTTTTGCGCGACAAGCGGCACATGATCCCCATTAATGTAATGTGTGCCGACCGTGATGAAGCTTTCGTGGCCGAATTAAGCCCGGTCGCTACAGCCGTACGCGAAGGTGCTAAAGGTGTATTGGCCGCCACCAATTATTTTTATGCTTCGGGCATGTTTGAAACACATGTAAACGAAAGGCGTTTTGCCAACCTTATGACGCTTTCAAAAAAATATCATGGCAAATTTAACCTTGAGCATTTGCGCGAAGCGATGCATGCAGCACGGCAATTAAGCGAGAACCTGCAATGCGTATTGTTCGAACCTGCAAAAATGAAAATGCATGTAAGCATGAACAGGGTTCCCGCTTCGGCCGGGCCATTTACCGAATTTGATGTGGAAGAGCTTTTAAATGAATGAGCAGCGCGACAAAAAGTAAATGTCAAGTACTGCTATAGTGTGAACCATATAAGACATATAAGTGCATATAAGGCTTGCTTATGAGGACTTATATGTTTTATATGGTTATAATTATAATCTCAGATGTCCTTATAATTCAAATACGCCCGATTTCTCTGTAACCTTCTTACCAGCATCGTTCTTTTCAATTACAAGTGTGCCCGTAATTTTAGGACCGTTTTCTATGCTTTCTTTCGTGATGGTAACTTCTTCGCGTGGGCCGCGGTTTTTGTTGAGGTTCCACATGTGACCGCCGCCGGCTTCCATGCCAATTTGTTTCATTTCAACTTTCAGTTTGTTGCCATCGGTGCGCGCTACAAGGTAGTCCTGGGTGTTAACAATTTCGCGTCCCCACGATGAACCATGAACAACTTGCCATATTCCGTCTGCTTCCAGTATTGTCACATCGTGAAACTCACCACACAGGTAAAGGTCAACCCCGTGTTTCTTCATCGACAGATAAAAAGGGTTCTCGCGTCCGTTGTACAGCATAATGGCACTTGATGAGCGCCCTTTAATATCGCCCCAAATTGGCACATGGCCTTGTACGATTTTGAACTTGGCATCGCTGTTTTGCTCCATCACTTCGTTGAACCATTGCAGCTGTTTGCCGTTAACAGTGGCTACCATAGAATCGTTCATTATCTCGAAAGTTTCAACAGTAACAATTAGTACATCGCCTTCGCGCACATAATATGCAAGTCCTTTTTTATTATCGGGTCCGTTTTGTGGCATTTGCAGCATGTTGTTATAAATGTTTTCGAGGTGGGATACCAATTCCAGTTTTTCAGCCGGCCAGGGGTCATCGCCCATTTCATGGTCGCCAACAGCAGTGTAATAGGTTAACCCGTGTTTTTCCATTCGGCGCTTCCACCCACCATAATACAGTGTGCCCATTTGTTCAACACACTGGGGCGAATCCCACCAATGGCCGTTAACCAAATCGCCGGCAACCAAAACAAAGTTCGGTTTTTCTTTGGAAACTTCATTAAGGAAAAAATCAACGGCATTGTCCCATCGTGGCCAGGGTTCGGGTACATCAAAATTGAAGAAGTCGGGGAAACTTACAAATGTTACTTGGCTTGTTGATTGTTTTTTCGTTCCAGAACATGACACAAGGCTAATGCCAAGTATCAGCATAGCTGTCAGGTAGTTTAATGTTTTCATTTTGATTTTTTTGAGTTTAGTAATACAATTTCTGATGCACAAATTCAGAAATACGTTTCAAATATAGCAAAATGACAAAGAGGAACGGCAAACATTTAGCATGTGGACAGGTCATTTTTTGTAATGATGCTTGTGCCTTTTAGGTACACGAGGCTTAAGGTAGGTTATAAGCACACCAGCCAATACAATGGATAAACCGGCTAAATCTATTTTTTCTACTTTGTCACCAAGAGTTAACCATGCCATTAGCATGGTGACCGGGGGCCCCAGATAGAACAAAGAGGCTACTTTGGTGGCATCAAACCTATCAATTAAAATCCACATCAGGTTATAAGCCCCCAACGATACGCCAACGATGAGCCATATAAGCGATGATACAAAAACCGTGTTCCAATCAACCGAAAGCCTTTCACCTAAAACAGCGGGTAAAAATAAAACCAGGGTGGTTGCCATGCTTTGGTAGAATAGTTGGACCCCGCCGTGTATATCGGGGTAATCTTTTTTTAAATCAAGTTTGCGTTGAAACAAACTGGCGGCTGTAATGGCAATAACCGATAATAATGGTATCAACCACGCAAATATATCATACGGGTCGTTAAAATTTATGCGGGAGATTACCGGAACAGCTACACCTACAAAACCAATCAACAGCCCAAGCCAACGGTTCCAAGGTGTTGGCTCGTTAACTACCTTGCCCGATAAAGCACCGGTGGCCAACGGCTGTAGTGCTACAATAAGTGCCACAATACCGGCCGGCACACCATGGTCGATGGCAATTAGAACGCACGAAAGCCACACGCCATGTGCAAGAACGCCAATAATCATTTGATGCCAGGCATAAAGCCAACCAATCCAGTAAAGCTGATTGGTAAAATACAGGTAAATCGCTGTAATTAATGCTGAAGCCAGGTAGCGGTAAAATATTAAAGTGAAGGGGCCGGCATAAGGCAGCCCAAACTCAGCACCGACAAAACCTGAGTTCCACAATATCACGAATCCGGTAATAAGCCCGAAGTTTTTCTGTTTGCGCGTCATTTGCATACAGTTGTGACAATTTTTTACCGGGGTTAGTTCAGTTTTATGAAAACTTTATCACTGTCCTGAAGTTATGAGTTCTTCCCAGTATTCAACGGCCCTGCGTGTGTGTGGGATTACAATGGTTCCACCTACAAGGTTTGCCACACTGAATATTTCAAACATTTCATCGTTTGTTACACCTTCTTCGTAGCATTTTTCAAGGTGGTATTTAATGCAGTCGTCGCATCGTAATACCATTGATGAAACCAACCCGAGCATTTCTTTCACCTTGGTTGACAGGGCACCTTCCTGATAGGTTAGGGTGTCAACACTAAAAATGCGTTTCATTACTTTGTTGTCGGCGGCCAAAATTTTATCGTTCATTTTCGACCGGTACTCATTAAATTCTTTTACTTGTTTTCCCATTTTTTTTATTCTACCGGGGTTCCAATTAATGTTGTTTGCGTGAATTTGTCAATTTTAACCTTCACCAAATCGCCTTTTTTGTAATCCATTTTCGGGAATACCACCATTTTATTTTGCCGGGTACGGCCCGAGAGTTCATCGTCCGATTTTTTTGAATGGCCTTCAACCAATACTTCAAATACCTTGCCCACATCTTTTTCGTTGCTTTTGAGCGATAGCTTTTTTTGCAATTCGATGATGCGGGTCAGGCGTTCCGATTTCACCTCTTCTGGCACATCGTCGGGCAGGTTTTTGGCGGCATAGGTTCCGGGGCGTTCCGAGTACTTAAACATGAAAGCACTGTCGTACCCCACCCATTCCATCAGGCTGAGTGTTTCTTGAAATTCACCCTCGGTTTCGCCGCAAAAGCCACAAAACACGTCGGTGGTGATACCACAATCCGGAATGATTTCTTTAATGGACGAAATACGTTTCATGTACCATTCGCGGTCGTACTTGCGGTTCATGCGTTTTAAAACCGATGAACTCCCGCTTTGTACCGGAAGGTGGATATGGTTGCAAATGTTGGGCGTTTCGGCAATGGTACGTAGCAGGCGGTCCGAAATATCTTTGGGGTGTGAAGTTGAGAACCTTATCCGCATGTGTGGCTGGCTTCCTGCCACCATTTTAAGTAAATCGGGGAAGCGTACCGGGCGTGTTTCGCCCTCGGGCAACCATTTAAACGAGTTAACATTTTGCCCCAGCAGCGTAATTTCTTTGTAGCCTTTTGATGCAAGGTCGTTTACCTCATTTAAAATGTCCTGTGGGTCGCGACTGCGTTCCCTGCCGCGTGTGTAAGGCACAATGCAGTACGTACAAAAATTGTTGCACCCGCGGGTTATCGAAACAAATCCCGAAATGGAAGCTTGTTGCAGGCGTTTGGGCACAAGGCTGTCGTAAGTTTCATTCAGCGAAAGTTCAACATTGATGGCCTCTTCCCCTTCGTTTGCTTTGTCGATAAGGTAGGGCAGGTCGCGGTATGCATCGGGACCGGCAACAAGGTCAACAACTTTTTTTTCGAGCAGGTTATCGGCCAGGCGCTCTGCCATGCAGCCAATCATGCCTATAATAAGGTCCTTCTTTTTCTTTTTGTATGAGTTGAAGAGGTTAAGGCGCCCCCAAACCCGTTGCTCGGCATTATCGCGCACCGAGCAGGTATTAATAAAAATGGCATCAGCCTGGTTTTGGTCTTCGGTTAGCTCGTACCCCTTATCGGCCATTACCGATGCCACAACCTCGCTGTCGGCAACATTCATCTGGCAACCATACGTTTCGATGTATAATTTTTTACTCATTTTTACCTCAGATTTTGAGGGTGCAAATTTACAGGAATTTTTTAAATCACACTATTTTGTCCGATTAATGAAGTGGTTTTTTATTCAGATTATTGCTAATGTTTGATTATGTAAAAAGTGGAAATTTCATTATATTTCAGCTCTTGTTATAAATTTTTTAGAATGCAAAGTGCTTGTTCCTTCAACATTTAACCATGCGAAAAATATTTTCAAATATTATAACCTTGCCGTTTTTGGTTTCACTGTTGATAACAGTTGTTGTTTATGTTTTAATGCCCGATCCCGAGCGGTTTAATGTTGAACTTACAGGTTCTTCGTATAAAGGAGATTCAACAGTTGAAGTGTATCACGATTTAAATACAGATGGTAATGCCGAAAAAATACAGTTTCTACACGATGTAACCGGGTTGTGCAGTTACATTATTTATGATGACGAAGTGATTATTGACCAATGGGTGATGAAGGGAACGTATATCCGTATCGGCTTTTATGGTTTTTTAGATTATGATAACGATAAGCTGAAAGAAGTTTATACCCTGGCCCAAAGTAACGATTCGGTGTTTTTAAGTGTAATTGAGCCTGTATCGGGCGAAATATTGCTCCGTAATTTATACCTAACCAAAACCAATGTGGTGAATTCTGCCATTGACACACCATGTATGGGGATGCAGTTAATTGAGTCGGATGCAACAATAAATAAAGAGCTGTTGATTAATTTCTTTGCCGGTTTTTCAAAGTTTCCCCGAAAAATGGTGGTAGTTGATATTGACGATGGTACCTTTAACTCGACCCCGTCATTGCCGGTTAATATCCGTGAGGCTAAATTATATGATGTAGATGACGATGGCAAGGATGAAATATTTGGATTTTCACTTTCGTTGGGGAATTTTAAAGAAGATAAATATTTAACCGACCAGTATATCTGGCTATATTTTTATGATGATGATTTGTCATTTTATTTTGAACCTAAACAAGTTGGTGTTTACCCGGGTAATTTCCATGTGTTTCCTTTTCAGGATAAAAATGAAACATATTTGATTTCAGTTTACAACCATTCAGGGCTAAACGATAGTTGCTGGATTGCAAAATATACCCTTGATGGAGAATTAATCAAACGGGTTTATAACAAAGGGTTTTCCTCCGGAATATACCCGTTTTATGAAACAGGGGAGCCATATTTTTACACGTTGCAACACGATGGTAGGGTTTATAAAATAGATTATGACCTAAATGTACTTGAGGAAAAACAATTTTTTAAAAACGGATTGCTTTATGACGAAGGCTCTTTGATGTTGAGCGGAAAGAAATACCGTATGTTCCGCACACGCGATGGATTGTTTTATATAGCTGATGCGGGGTTTGCTTTTTACCAGCAGTTGCCACTACATTTTGAAAAAGCGCCATTTCATATTTCAGTAACTGGCAATGAAACGCACAAACAGCTGGTATTGTCACATGCCAATAAAGTATCGTTTTATTCGCTTGAGAAAAATTGGTTTTACGAATTTCGCTTTTTGTTTTATTTTTTGATGTTTGGGGCGTTATGGGGTGTTTTTTATTTGTTTACCTGGGTTGGGCGAAAACGACTGGAGCAGACCTACCGGTCGCAACAAAAAATTGCCGAATTACAGGTAAAAACCATGCGGGGGCAGCTTGACCCGCATTTTACTTTGAACCTGATTAATTCGATAGGTGGACTTTTTACTACGCAAAAAGTAGATGAAGCAAACCGCTACTTTGGGAAATACGCGAAAATGCTGCGCGAGATAATTATATCGTCCGACAAAGTTGAAGTGCCGTTAGAAGAAGAATTGGAATTTTGTGAAAATTACTTGTCGCTTGAACAATTCAGGATGAACCATAAATTCAGCTTTGTTATTGCAAAAGTTGATGAAGATATAGCTAACGTATCAGTTCCGAGGTTGCTCATACATTCGTTTGTTGAAAATGCGGTAAAGCATGGCATCAAACACTTAAAAGAAAGGGAGGGATTTATTCATGTCGAAGTTGAAAGTGGTGGGAAAGGCATTCAGGTTAAAATTACTGATAATGGCATTGGAAGGCGTGAATCGGCCAAACATTCATTTCAAAGCACAGGCAGGGGCATGAGTATAATTGACGAAACCCTGAAAAACTATAATTTTTTGCAGCGGGGCAATATAACTTATCATGTGGTTGATTTAGAAGATGAAAACGGTAACCCCAACGGAACAAAGGTTGAGGTTACCATAAAGCCGGGCGGAAAAATAAAAAGGGGATAGCTTAGAAGGGTAGCGGGATGATTATAATCCCGGTTTTGGACGCTTGTCAATTTCTTCCAGCCTTCTTGCTGTTTTGTCAACTTTTTTACCTGAACTGAACTGGTAACTAACCCTGAACATTAACGGTATTGTTGGGAGTTGCAAATTTCCGGTATAATGGCTTGAGAAATTGTGTGACTGGATTTCTGTGCCCTGGTAAACAAAATTTTCGACAAACGGGAGTGCACTTACGATACCCACTTTTAATCTTTTATTAAAGGTTTTATCAAGTGAAATAAAATAGAGCGCATCGCTGAATGTTTTGTCTTGAATGTTATTTTTTGGGGTTGCATACTGGAATAAGACTGAAAAACTAAAATCATGTTTGAATGACAAAACTGATGAAAAATCAGATTCGAAAACGATGTCTTTCCTGTTAGCAATACCATATTTTTGTGCCAGGCTGTTTCCGCGAGTTGAATGATGATAGAGCCTTACAGATGAGTTTAACGAAAGGATCCCAAATGTAGCAGAACCTGATAATTGGATCCCGTAATTTTGGATGGTGCCTAAGTTATTGGACTGGGTTACAAATTTATTATTGTCGTTTAGTGTTGTCAGGTTATTCATTGCACTGGTGGTAGTTTCACTAAAAAGCCGTGACGAAACAAAATTGCCCCCAAACCGGATGGAGTGCTCAAGATAAAAGCTGTTTTTGAATTCAGGCTTCAACTTTGGGTTCCCTTTTTGTATTGCATACGGGCTGTTTGAGTAAGAGTAAGGGTTTAGCGCGTACACTGACGGACGATTAACGGAACGGCGATATGATAACTGTAATTTTTGCTGTGTGCTAAAATTTAAATTGAATGCAGCATATGGCAAAAAGTACAAATTTGAATGTTGTTTTTTCCCGATGATCTCAGTTCTAGCGTTTTCAGCCCTGAGCCCGGTGTTGATTTCAAAATCAGCCACCTTGTAATTAATTGCCCCGTATATGGCATATAATTGCTCATTATAACCGAACCCCGAAGATGTTTCATCGTGCATGTTTTTTATAGTGGTTTTCAATCCAGTGCTCAGTTTAAATTTTTCAGTTATAGGGCTATTAAAGTCAGCCTTTATGCCGCTTGATGTTTGCTTCGGTGTCATTTGGTTGATGTAATCCGTTGTATTGTTTTCAGAATCGTGCAGGTACTGAACCGTATTGTTTGTGCGGATTAAAGCATTGCTAATATCGAGCGAAATATCTTGCCCGGCTTTTTCGAATTGATGTTTGTAGTATAACGAATTATAAAAAATTCTGTTTCTGTCGGTTTCTTCTTTTAGTGTATGCCAGATTTGATTTTCCGCACCTGTTGTTCGTGATTCAACATTTCCATCCTGCTCATACGAGTATGTGTTAAACGATCCGTGTAAGCTAAAAACATCGTCAGGCGTTGGTTGGTAATCAATGCCATAATGAAATTTGTGGGCATGGTTTTTTTGTCGTACATGCTCAGTTGAAAAAATGTTGAGTGATGAAGCTGTTTTCTTTATCTCGCGGTGGGTAATTTCATCAATATCCTCATAGTTGACCTCGCCATTGTAAGAAGTGTAAAAGTTTACTTTGTTCAAACTATAATTCAGCCCCAGGGAAGGAAAGGAATATACCACCGATTTTGAAGTCGGTATTTCCGAAAAAGCGTGACCGCTGAATCCCGTATCTTTTTCTTCTTTCAGCATTATATTTATAACACCTGAAACGTCTCCATTGTACTTTGGTGGCGGGGTGCTAAAAACTTCAATGCGGTCAACATTTGATGGGTTTAACTGGCTAATGTAGCTTTTGTTGCGTTCTATCCCATTTACAAGAAGAAGGATGTTCTGCTTTCCTTCAAGCGATATGTTTTGCTTAAGGTCGACCTGTATGCCCGGGATGTGCCTGAGAATGTCAGGTGCATTGCCCGATGCTTTGAGCGTTTTTGTGTTCATATAGAAAATAGTTTTGTCGCTCTCCGATTTTGCTTTTACACGATCTGCAGTAACAATTGCCTCAGCCAGCATCATTGTAGAATCCTGAAGGACGATTGTCCCCGCCTCATTTGTTTTAGTACCATTTACTTCAATATCCATTTTAGCCAATTTATAGCCAATTGATGATACTTGAAGCTTATAACTTCCGGTTACTACTGGTGTGATAATGAATGTGCCATCAACATTGCTCATCGTTCCGGCTATGAGTTTTTTTGACGTTCCTGATTCTTCTATCAATTTTACTGTGGCAAACGGGACCGGGTTGTTGCTTTCACTGTCAATAATATTACCTGTGATTGATGGCTTGTTTTGTGCAGACAGCCCAACTGAAATAAGCATGGGTGCAAATAGCCATTTGACTTTCAATCTTAAAAATTGTTTTCGAACTAATAGTTTTAATTTTTCCATTGCAATAATTATTTAGTTTTTGATATTGCAAATGGAGTGATATTTAGGGTGTTATCCTAATAATTGGGATACACGGTAAGGATTTGTGATAAGATGAAAGGGGATTTTTTAAATGGTTACGGCAGGCAAAAAAATGTGACGGGTGGAAAGGGATATCACTTCATCATCTGGTCGAATTTTTGGATGTTTTGTCGCGATACCGGGATGACGTTTTCGCTTCCTTCCATTTGTAAACGATAGCCTAAAGCATTGCCTTTTTTTGAAACGACTTTTTTAAGGTTAACGATATATGCACGGTGGGTTCGCATGAAACCCGGGTTTGCCGAAAGCTGTTTTTCGGTATCGCCCATTGAATTTCGTATAACAACTTTGGTGGGTTTGTTGTCTTTTACAAGATAAAAAACAACATAATTACCGCTTGACTCGGCATAAACAAACTCACTTGGATAAAAGCTGAGATTTTGTTTTTTAGCTTTCGATACAATTTGAATAATTTGCTCTTTTGTTTTTTCCGCCTGGTTTTCTTTTAGGGTGTTAAAACTTAGGAATATTTCAGGTGTAAATAAATAACGGATATTCAGCATTGTGAAAAAGAAAACGGGTATGATTCCAAGGAGCAATGCTTTTTGCAGCGAATCGGCAAACGTTGCTAAATTCCAACGGGATGCAGGTTCTTCTATAACAAAACCGGCAAAATAAGCGGCA
>JASMTI010000183.1:0-1958 GCA_041694375.1 Bacteroidales bacterium
TAAGAATATTCCAGAATTATTAAAGCAACAGATGAAATTACAATAATCGCCGCGAGTAAAAATATATAAATCCGATGGTATGATTTTTTCATTTAATTGCATGTTATATTTTTATACTTACGTTCAAATCTACAAATTATTATTTAACATGTGAATATACATGTCTTAATTATACTAAGTTTAAATAGCACATCTTTAGCACCAATTCATTGTATGCGGGTACACATAGACACATAGACACATAGACATATTCACATATTGACATGTTTAATATGCCATCTTCTTCTTTTTTTCTTATCTTTCGCATCAAACAAACGAGAACACATTTGTAATTATGAAGCGACTAATTAAAGCACTTGCCTCCCCTGTATTTATGGTTTTATTACTTGTATTGCTGATTGTTACCTTAGCCACAGCAACTTTTATTGAAAACGATTTTGGTGCCCAGGTTGCACGCTACAAAGTTTACAATGCCTGGTGGTTTGAACTGGTACTTGTTTTGTTGGCAACAAACCTCTTATTACGTGTATTTACACAAAAACTTTACAAGCCTGCAAAATTTTCGGTGTTCCTTTTTCACATCGCGTTTGTTTTAATGCTTATTGGTGCAGGAATCACCCGCTATTATGGCGAAGAAGGCATCATGCACATTCGTGAAAGTGAGGCATCAAAACGTATCACAACAAACGAAAAATTTGTTTCTGTTAACATTTATAATCAAAAAGGCGATACAGCAAGCTATGAGTTTGAGAGCAATATTGAACTCAAACGTGTTCTTGATGAAACAGTTGAATTCAATGATCAAAATATTGATATCCGCCTTAAAAAATATTACCAGAAGGCGCAACCTGTTTGGGATAAAGAAAAAGCCCGTGTTATTGCATCACCACCCACCCCCACTAACAATTCTTCGGCAATGAAAGCAATGGTGTTTAAAGTAAGTGGTGATAATTTTTCAGAAGATGTGACCCTGTGGGAAAATACATGGAACAACGATACACCAGTACGAAAATCGTTAGGCGATATCACCCTTGAAATGAATTACGGCAGCCGCGAAATACAACTCCCCTTTTCAATTTACCTTAACGACTTTGTCATTGATCGTTACCCCGGCTCAATGAGCCCTTCGTCGTATTCGAGCCACGTAACCGTTCTTGAAAATGGCGAAAAACCCATGCCCTATCACATATACATGAACAATATACTGAAGTATAAAGGCTACCGCTTTTTCCAGTCGTCGTACGACAATGATGAACAAGGCACCATTCTGTCGGTAACCCACGATCCAGTTGGAACGGGAGTGACTTATTTTAGTTATTTTTTGCTTGCACTCGGCATTGTTTGGTCGTTAATTAACCCCAATACTTTTTTCAGGCGCACCACGGTAAAAGTGAAATCGATGATCGTGATGGCCTTAATTACCGGTTGTTCACTATTTGTCACCCCTGCACAGGCACAAAGCACAAGCTACACGGCGGTAGATAAAGAACATGCAGAAGAATTTGGCTCATTGCTGATTCAGAACACCCGTGGACGGACGGAGCCGGTTTACAGTTTTGCATCGGACCTGATACGAAAAATTGCACGTAAAAACAGTATTGACGGGTTAACCCCGGCCCAGCTTTTTCTCGACATGAACCGCAGGCCTCAGTACTGGGCCACACAACCCATTATACGGGTAAGCAACGGAGAATTACAAGAAACACTCGGGCTTACCGGCAAATATGCTGCTTATAGCGATTTTTTCAGTCAAAACCGCTATGTAATGCAAGGACTGGTGCATACGGCACATTCAAAGCCCCGGGCTTCACGGTCGAAATACGATAAAGCCATTATCAAAACCGATGAGAAGATAAACATTTGCTATGGTATTTTTTCGGGGCAATACCTTAAAATATTCCCCGCACCGGGCAACACCGACAGCACCGCATGGCACTATGCCGAAAAAGCCGCCCAGC
>JASMTI010000184.1:0-21054 GCA_041694375.1 Bacteroidales bacterium
GAAGTTGAAGTGAAGTTAATCGGTGTTGATGAAAAAACCGGCAAGCTGAAACTCTCGCGCAAAGTTCTTCTCGAGAAACCCGAAGGATACGTTGAACCTAAACGCCAACCAAGGGGTGACCGTGGAAACGACCGGCGTGGTGGAAACGACCGCAGGGGAAACGACAGGAACAGAGACCGCAACGACCGCGGGGGCGACCGTCGCAACCAACGATAGAACTTATTTGAAAATAATATATAACAGAGGGTGGCTTTTCAGGCTGCCCTTTTTTATTTTAGTCTATTCACGGATTAGCTGCACAGGTGCATCACGAAAACAAGCCTTTCGTTTTTTATATTCCACATAACTGTAAATGTATATCTTTGTAAGTATTGTTAATTGGTTACATCCATAATAGAATAAGAAATAATGTTGTTACAAGATAAACTTGACCGTATTGAAAAGCACACCGAAAACTTTTCAATCTCGAAATACAATTTTTTAAAAATCAGTGCACTGGTAAAGCTGATAAAAGATAGCGATGCGAATGCAGATGAATGTGAAACATGTCGTGCAAATGTTGCCCGTCTTGAAGAAATGATTGACCAAATCCCCCATCTTGACGATATTGCCTATCGTTCTCCGTATGAGAAACAATTCAACAAAATCCGCAAACATTTTCATAAAGAACACGGCTATATTCCACCCCTTTATTATTCAGGTAAATATGTAATTTACGGTGCAATTGCCGGATTTCTGTTTGCTGCATTGATTGCTTTTTTAATCATTCAAAATTCAGTTGCCGACATATTACTTGTTGGAACTGTTGCGGGATTGGCAATTGGTTATATTACAGGCAGCCTTAAAGAAAAGCACTACCGTAAAGAAAACAGAATTGTATAACCATATTCTCGATATAGATTTACCCTGTTTCTTCAAATAGTTGTATTTTTACAGTCACACGACTTATAAAAATATAATTATGAAGAATTTAATACCCATTATTATTTTAGCAATAATGTATAGTTGCAATAACCCAAAACTTGATTATCCCGAGACAAAAAAAGTAGATGCTGTTGACACCTTTTACGGGACGGTAGTGGAAGATCCGTATCGTTGGCTCGAAGATGACAATTCAGCCGAAACAGCTAAGTGGGTGAAAGCCCAAAACGAAGTTACTTTCAAATACCTTGAATCTTTACCGGGGAGGGATAAAATTGAGGAAAGGCTTACCGAACTTTGGGATTACCCGAAGGCGGGTGCCCCGTTTAATATTTCGGGGCGCTGGTTCATATTTAAAAATAACGGGCTACAAAATCAAAGTGTATTGTACACAATGGATATACCCGAAGATGAACCAACTGTTTTGCTTGACCCAAATACACTAAGCGATGATGGCACCGTTGCTTTATCGGGCATGGATGTGTCGCCCGATGGTAAATATTTGGTTTATATGATTGCCCGTTCGGGCTCCGACTGGAATGAAATATTTGTAAAAAATATTGAAACCGGTGATATACTTGATGACCATATTGAGTGGGTGAAGTTTTCGGGATTGTCATGTTACGATAATGGTTTCTTTTATAGCGCTTATGACCAGCCCCGTGAGGGTGATGAGCTGTCTGTTTCAAATAAAGGGCAGAAAATATATTTCCACGAATATGGTACAAAACAGGAAAACGATGAATTAATATTTTCTAACCCCGAACAGCCCAGCCGCATGTATTCGGCCGAAATTGATTCAAGGCACAATTACCTCCTGATAACCGAGTCGGAATCAACCAGTGGTAATGGTTTGTATGTCAAAGAACTGGGGCATAAAAACAGTACTGTTGTGAAGCTTGCCGAGGGATTTGATTCGGAATATTTTCCTGTTGAGGTTGTTGATGAAAAGCTGTTGGTAAATACAAACTATGGAGCCCCAAAATACCGGGTTGTTGCTTATGATTTGAAAAATCCCGGAATTGACAATTTTACAGAGGTAATACCCGAAAGTGAGAATACACTTGAAGGGGTTTCATTTTGTGGTAGCAAGTTGTTTGCACAATACATGGAAGATGCCAAAAGTAAAATTTCGATATTTAACCCTGGAGGAACATATGTTGGGGAAATTGACCTTCCAGGAATTTGTGAGGCTGGAAATGTGAGGGGAACTTACAGCGGTACAACTGCATTCTATTCATACGAATCGTACAATACGCCCGGCACAATTATGAAATATGATACCGGAACGGGCGAATCTGAAATCTTTTTTCAGCCGGATGTGAAATTCAATCCAGATGATTTTGTGGTGAAGCAAGAGTTTTATACCAGTAAAGACGGTACTGAAATCCCAATGTTTGTTGTCCATAAAAAAGGTGTTGAGCTTAATGGCAACAACCCGGCAATGTTATATGGATATGGTGGTTTCAATATTAGCCTTACACCATCATATTCCACATCAGTGCTTTATTATGTCGAACAAGGCGGTGTGTATGCCGTGGCCAATCTTCGAGGTGGGGGAGAGTATGGTGAGGAGTGGCATAAAGCCGGTACCAAAATGCAAAAGCAAAATGTGTTCGACGATTTTATTGCAGCAGCAGAATATCTTATTGGGGAGGGATATACCAATTCCGAAAGATTGACAATACGTGGTGGGTCAAATGGTGGTTTGTTGGTTGGTGCGGTTACCAATCAGCGTCCCGGTTTGTTTAAAGTAGCGCTTCCTGCCGTGGGTGTGATGGATATGTTGCGTTACCATAGGTTTACCATTGGATATGCCTGGGCCAGCGATTATGGAAGGGCTGACGACAGTAAAGAGATGTTTGATTATTTAATGGGGTATTCACCGGTCCACAATGTAAAAGCGCAGGATTATCCGGCCATTTTGGCTACAACTGCCGATCATGATGACCGTGTAGTTCCCGCCCATACTTTCAAATACATTTCCAGGGTGCAGGAGTTAAATACAGGTAACTTGCCTACTTTGGTGCGTATTGATGTGAAAGCAGGGCACGGAAGTGGAAAACCAACCTCTAAAATGATCGAAGAATATGCCGATATTTATGCATTTGTTTTTTATCATACCGGTATTGAAGTAGAATAGGACAACCCATATTGAAGTATGAATTTTTTGGTAATCGAAGGTAATATTGGGGCAGGTAAAACTACACTGGCTAAAATGATCAGTGAAGATTATGGTGCCCGCTTCATCGGTGAGGCTTTTGCCGATAATCCTTTTCTCGATAAGTTTTACAGCGACCCGAAGAGTTATGCTTTTACGCTTGAAATGTCGTTTATGGCCGAAAGGTATTCACAATTAAATAGTGAACTGCAAAATATCGACCTTTTTTCGAACCTTGCCATAGCCGATTACTATTTCATGAAATCATTAATTTTTGCCGGGGTTACCCTTTCTGAGGATGAGTATAAATTATACCGTAAGTTTTTTAATATTATCTATTCAAGGTTACCCCGCCCCGATTTGTACGTTTATTTGCACAAAAACCCTGATAAGCTTATCATGAATATCGAAAAAAGGGGGCGTGATTATGAAAAAAACATCAAAGAATCATATTTAAATGAGGTAAGTAAGTCATATTTTAGCTTTTTTAAACAACAAAGCGAGTTTCCGGTTTTAATACTTGATACCAATTCGCTTGACTTTGTAAATAATAAAAACGATTATAGTAAGATATGTGATTCAATATTTAATAAAAAATATAAGAATGGAATAAGCAGAATATTTTTTTAGTAACTTACAAATCTTTTGCCTTGATAGGCTTCAGGTACAGATAAAATTTTCTGTAATTAGCTTTCAGGTTAGAAAAACATTCTTATTTTTGTATTAATAGTGAAAATATGTTTATAAAATAAAATAATGTGTCCATCATGAAAAAATTCAATTTTAAAGTATTAGTACTGTTTGCTACTGTAGCTCTGATTATGAGCAGTTGTGCCAGCATCAAAAAAATGAAAAAAGAAGCCGATCAGATCAAATGGGATGTAAATCCTGAAGTTCTTGAAGCACATGCAGGGCAAGTGAAAGTTGCAGTTGAAGGACAAATACCTGAAAAGTATTTCGTTAAAAAAGCAACATTGACCGTAACACCTGTAGTAAAGTATGAAGGTGGCGAGAAAGCTTATCCCGAAATTAAGCTCCAGGGTGAAAGTGTAACTGCTAACAACGCTGTTATTAGTTTCGATGAAGGTGGTAACTTTGAAGTTCAGGGTGCTTTGCCTTACGAAGAGTCAATGAAAATGTCAGAACTTATTGTACGGATGACAGCCCAAAAAGGTACATCGTCACTCGACTTTGAACCTGTAAAAATTGCTGACGGTGTAATTGCAACATCAGAATTGGTTGACAAAAGCGGGGCTCCGATCGTTGGTATCCAGAAAGAGGAAAACTCTTCAGGAAAGTATGACCCAACCATTGATAAGTTTCAACGTGTAGTTCCTGATGAATTTATCGCCGACCTGCATTATTTAATTAACAGTTCATACGTTCGAGGAGACGAAGTTAGCGCTGATGATGTTGAACAGTTTAAAAACTACACAAAAGAAGCTAACGAAGCTGAACGTAAAGATTTGAAAAATGTTGAAGTTTCAGCTTATGCGTCACCCGATGGTGAATTAGACTGGAACGAAACATTATCACAAAAACGTGAAACTACTGCTTCAAAATATCTGAAAAAGCAGCTCGACAAACTTGGTGTTGCGAAAGATGTCAATACTAAATATACAGCTGAGGACTGGGAAGGATTCAAAGAATTGATGGAGGAGTCATCAATCCAAGATAAAGAATTGATTTTACGTGTTTTGAACATGTATAGCGATCCTGAAGTGCGCGAAAGAGAAATTCGTAACCTTTCAGAGACCTTTACAGTTCTTGCTGAAGAAATTCTTCCTGAATTACGCCGTGCTAAATTTATTGCATCAATCGATATGATTGGCAAAACTGATCAAGAGCTTCTTGCTGCTGCCGAAAATAATCCATCTTCATTAAACCAGGCTGAATTGCTTGAAGCTGCAGAGCTTACTGACGATCTTGCAAAGAAAAAAGCTTTTTACAAATCATTTATCAAACAATTTGAAGATGATTGGAGAGGTTACAATAACCTTGGAATGGTGCAAGTAATGGAAGATGATTTTAATGCTGCTGCCGATAATTTTGCAAAAGCTGATCAGTTAGACAACAACAACCCAATTATTCAAAATAACCTTGGTGTTGTTGCATTGAAATCTGGTGATATCAATAAAGCTAAAGAATTGTTTTCTGCTGCATCTGGCGAAGGCCCACAAGTTGATTACAACATGGGTATTGTTAGCATTGCACGTGCCGAGTATGATAAAGCTGTTCAGTATTTTGGTGAATGTACTAAACCAAATGCTGCCCTGGCAAAAATTCTTGCAGGCGACAATAATGGTGCTTTGAAAACTTTAGAAGCTAGTGAATCTGACGATGCTATGGTAGATTACCTAAAAGCAATTGTAGGTGCACGTACAGCTAAAGAGAACCTGATGGTTGAAAGCCTTGAAGCTGCTGTTGAAAAAGAGCCTTCATTAAAAGCTGAAGCTAAAAAAGATTTAGAATTTGCGAAATATTTCGACAATCCTAAATTTCAGGAAGTTGTTGAATAATGAAATTTGAAATATAACATTTTGAAAAAGGAGCAGCTATATTGGTTGCTCCTTTTTTTGTGGATATTTTCTTATCTTTATGTTTTTGTTTTATTAACATTGAAATTGGGGCAGAATAAGGGCTATGCAGGTTAGCAGTAAAACAATAAGAATATGTTAAGCAAATTTAGTCCGCTTTAGGGAAAAGTATTTAAAGGACTTTAAGGTTAAATTGAAAGAGCCAAAAAAGCTTACGCCTGATCAACTTAATCAAGTAAAGAATGAGTTGAGACTTGAACGCAAAAAGGAAGTGAGGCAAGCCATTGTTTTTTTATTGTTGGGCTTTTTGTTTGGTGCTTATCCGGAACTCCACTGAGTTTTAGATATAAAAAACTGCCCGTATTATTTAACGGGCAGTCATAGATAAATAATTCTTTATGTGGTCCTTACATTTTATTTGAGTGCATTAATGTAATCCGTAACATTCTTTTCAATCCGGGTAGCCACATCTTCGATGTCGGCTTTTACAAATTTGTCGCCGGTTATTTTCTCAAATAGCTCAATGTAACGTTCGCTAACGCTGTTGATAAATTCTTCGGTCATTTCAGGAACTTCTTGTCCTTCTTGTCCCTGAAAGCCATTTTCGATTAACCACTGGCGCACAAATTCTTTCGAGAGTTGCTTTTGTTTCTCCCCTTTTGCCTGGCGTTCTTCATATCCATTGGCATAGAAATAACGTGATGAATCGGGTGTGTGGATTTCGTCAATCAGGTAAATTTTACCATCTTTTTTGCCAAATTCATATTTAGTATCCACTAAAATCAACCCTTTTTCAGCAGCTATTTCCGTTCCACGCTGGAAAAGCTCCAGTGTATATTTTTCAAGTAGTTCGTAGTCTTCTTTTGACACCAGCCCTTGTTTTAGGATTTCTTCTTTTGAAATGTCCTCATCGTGGCCAACATCGGCTTTTGTGGTTGGTGTAACCAACGGTTCTTCAAATTTTTGATTTTCTACCATTCCTTCGGGAAGCGGGTTGCCGCAGAGCGAGCGTTTACCATCGCGGTATTCGCGCCATGCATGGCCGGTTAAATATCCGCGGATAACCATTTCAACCTTGAATGGCTCGCATTTATGTCCTACCGTCACCATTGGGTCAGGCGTAGCAATCTTCCAGTTTGGAACAATGTCGTTTGTGGCATCCAGAAACTTGGCTGCAATTTGGTTCAACACCTGTCCTTTAAAAGGGATTCCCTTGGGGAGTACCACATCGAAGGCAGAAATGCGGTCAGATACAATCATCACGAGGTATTCATCGTTGATGTCGTACACTTCGCGCACCTTACCATGGTACACACTTTTTTGTCCGGGGAAATTGAAATCGGTTTTTACAATCGCGTTACTCATTTTATATGGTTTTATAGATGTGAACTGAACGGTTGTTTCTTATTTGTCTTCTGGTTTATTAACGGCTTTTTTGTCTTTTTGTTTATCTGTATAGTACTTGTCGTAAGCCTGCACAATATCGCGTACCAGCTTGTGCCTAACAATGTCACTCTGGTTAAGTTCAACAATAGCGATATCATCAATGCCTTTTAAAATACGCATGGCTTGTATCAATCCTGAATCGCTTCTTCGGGGAAGGTCGATTTGCGTAGTGTCTCCCGTGATAATGATTTTGGTATTGAGGCCCATGCGGGTTAAAAACATCTTTAACTGGTTTACTGTGGTGTTCTGGGCTTCGTCAAGCACGACAAATGCATTGCTGAGTGTCCGTCCGCGCATGAATGCCAGCGGGGCTATTTCAATTACTTTATCTTTGATGTAATCTTCAAGCTTTCGTGGAGGTATCATATCACCAAGGGCATCGTACAAAGGTTGGAGGTAGGGGTCGATTTTTTCTTTTAAATCACCGGGCAAAAAACCCAGGCGTTCGCCGGCTTCAACCGCCGGACGGCTGATGATAACCTTGCGTATTTCCTTATTTTTGAGGGCACGCACTGCCATGGCAATTGCCGTGTATGTTTTACCTGTCCCGGCGGGGCCAATGGCAAAAATTAAATCCTTCTCATTGCAGGCATCAACCAGTTTTTGTTGGTTTTTGGTACGTGCGGTAATGGGTTTGCCGGTGTTGCCAAATATTAATACATCGGGGTTGTTTATTTTTTCAGGATTGTCATTTGTATCACTTAAAATAAGCCCGATTGTTTCGGTGCTTAAACGATGAAAATCGTGGTAATGCTCCAATAAAAGGTTAAGTTTATCTTCGAATGTTTTTAGCTGTGCTTCGCTGCCCATTGCTTTTAGAGTGTGCCCACGGGCAATGATTTTCATATTTGGAAAGTACGAACGGATTTTATCGAGGTTGCTGTTGTTGGCACCATAAAAAGCAACCGGGTCAATTCCTTCGAGATTGTATAATTTTTCGAACATGTATATTTTTTTCTATTCTTTTTCAAAAATAGCAAAAAAACGTTTGTCAGTATCCATAAAAATGATTGCACTGACAAACGCTTTGTTTTTATTCCTGGTCGATAAATTCTGTTTGCTGGCGTACAGAATCTTCGTGTATCAATTGGAAAAGGATTTTAATAAAGGTGTCGTTGAGTTGTAATTTATTTGCCGTGTCGAGGCGATTGTTCATCATTTTTGTCCAGCGGTCAATCTGAAGCGCCATTACGTTGTTGCCCTTCTTGTATTCGGCAATTTGCTTTACAATTTCACCACGGGCCGACAACAGCTCCATGAGTTCTGTGTCTAAGGTATCAATACGGCTCCGTAGTTGTTCAAGTTTATTCCCAAACTCGGCATCGTCGGCTGTTTGTTTTCGGATAACCAGTTTGTCAATCATTTTAAACAAGTCGGTTGGGGTAAATTGCTGGGCTGCATCGCTTAGTGCACATGAGGGGTCGATGTGCGATTCGATCATCAGCCCGTCAAAACCCATATCGAAAGCTTTTTGTGATATTTCGCCTACATATTCGCGTTTCCCGGCAATATGGCTTGGGTCGCAAATAATTGGGAGGTTGGGCATTTTGCGCCGTAGTTCAATATAGGTTTTCCATCCCGGGTAGTTGCGGTATTTTGTTTCCTGGTAAGGCGAAAAGCCACGATGTATTCCAACCAGTTTTTTTAGTCCAATGGCATTGAGGCGTTCAAGCGCGCCCATCCATAACGATAAATCGGGGTTCATGGGGTTTTTTACCATTACAACCTTATCCGACCCTTTTAGTACATCGGCAATTTCCTGTACCACAAAAGGGCTGGTTGTTGAGCGTGCCCCAATCCATAATACGTCAATATCAGCTTTCAGGCATTCTTCGGCATGTTGGGCATTGGCAACTTCGGTGCCAACCATGAGCCCGGTCTCTTCTTTGATTTTTTTCATCCATTCAAGTCCGACCGAACCCACACCCTCGAATGTTCCGGGACGTGTGCGTGGTTTCCAAACGCCGCCACGAATCACGTGTACGCGTTTGTCTTTTGCCAGTTCGCGGGCTGTGTTTAACGATTGCTCTTCGGTTTCGAGGCTGCATGGGCCCGAGATAAGCAGTGGGTAGGGTGTTTCCGGCATCCAGCTGCTTAGTGGTTTGATGTCTAATTTAACTGTCATATCTGCATATTTTAATTGTTTTATTTTTTGAATAATTTAGTTGTCTTCGATTCTTTTCTGACAAGGTTCGTTGTTTTGCCATTCAGGATTTCACGAAGCCTGTTGGCGTTTCTCATGAGTTGGTACATCCGGCTGTCGTCACTTTCAATCAATGAATCTTTAAAATCGTTCAGGTGTTTGATGTAAACATCCAGCGATTCAACCACATATTTCTGGTTTTGTTTAAAAATAGGTCCCCACATTTCGGGCGAACTTTTTGCCAGCCGGGCTGTCGATTGAAAACCACCGCTGGCCAGGTCAAATATGATTTGCCGGTCGCTTTCAGCTAAAACGGCGTTGGCAAGCGCAAAGGCGGTAATGTGTGGCAGGTGTGAAACATGGGCTGTTGTGTGGTCTTGTTCATCGGCGCTCATGTAAGCAATATCCATCCCAATGGTATGAAAAAGTTTTTCGGTTAAAGCCAGGTGCTGTGGACGGCTTTCCTCCTGGTCGCAAATAATGCATATTTTTTCGTTGAACAACCCTTCGATAGCTGCATCGGGACCAGAATTTTCGGTGCCCGACATGGGGTGGGCTGCAACATAGTTGCCTCTTTTGGGGTGGTTTTTTACCGTTTCTGATATTAGTTTTTTGGTTGACCCTACATCGGTTACGGTAGTAGCCGGACCAATGTTGTTGAGAATATCGGGCAGCAATGTTGCTATCTTGTCAACCGGGATGGCTACAACAACAATATCAGCTTCTTTAACGCCTTCTGCCAGCGGCATGTTTTTATCAACCAGCCCAATTTCTAAAGCACGTTCCTGATGTTTTTGGTTGTTGTCAACCCCGACTATGCTTGTTGCAAACCCCGATTTCCGGATGTCTTTTGCTATTGAACCACCTATTAAACCTAAACCTACTATTGTAACAATCATATCAAATTTATTTAAAAAAAAAGGGTCCCGTTTTCGGAACCCTATAAATTGTATCTCTTTAATTTAAGCAACACACATCTACACGATTCCGTTTTTGGTACCGTAATAAAAATAAAAGTAAAAATATATGTTGCTGAATTTTTTCATTCTCGTACTATGTTATTTGTCATGTTTTGCAAATATAGGTTTTTATCTTGTTAAAACAACACATTAAAAAATAAATAACGTACAATGAAGAAACTGTTAACATAAGTTGTGGCTCTGTCCTTATAGGTCTATTTTAAGAAAATGACAATTGAAATGGAACGGCAAAAATGTCCTATTAAGCTGGCGCATAGTGACATAAAGTCATTATTGCGGTGGTGTAAATGTCATTATTTCATGGTTTGTAGGCTGGCATTTATTTTGATGATAGCAAAGTGATTTTTTTAAAATAAATGTTGAACTAAAAATAAAGGAGGGTTTAGCTATGACTTTAGCACGTAGAAACAACGCATTTTCATCATTGCCTTCAATGTTTGACCGTTTTTTCAACGAAGGTTTAATGGATTGGAACAACCTCAATTATTCGCCAACTGACACTACAATACCAGCTGTTAATGTAAAAGAAGACGAAGATAAATACTCAATTGAGGTTGCAGCACCGGGCATGAAGAAAGATGATTTTGATGTAAAATTGGAGAACGACATGTTAACAATATCATCTGAAAGAAAAGATGAAAAAGAGGATTCAGATGAAGGTTTTAGCCGGAAAGAATTTAGTTATCAGTCGTTCCAACGTTCTTTCACATTGCCCGAAGGACATATTTTAACCGATAAAATTTCGGCTAAATACAACGATGGTATTTTGCACATCGAGCTGCCTAAGCGCGATGAGGTAAAACCACAACCACCAAAATCGATTAAGATTTCATAAGGCATGAACGAAGGATTACAAAAAAGCACTTCTTTAACCGGAGGTGCTTTTTGTGTTTATAGCATAAACTAAAAAAGGACGGCTTAAAACCGTCCTTTTTTTAAGTAATAGAAATATGTTTATGAAAGGTTTTTAACCCTGTCCATTGCTTCAAGTACATTTTCGCGGTCGGCAAATGCTGAAAAACGGAAATACCCTTCTCCTGAAGGTCCAAATCCTGAACCCGGTGTTCCTACTACATTGGCTTCTTTCAGCACTTTATCGAAGAAATCCCATGAGCTCATATTGTCTTTTGCTTTTACCCAAACGTAAGGTGCATTAACGCCACCGTATACTTTGTAGCCTGCTGCTTCGAGGCTTTCGCGCATGATGCGGGCATTCTCAAGGTAGTAAGCTATGGTGTCTTTTACTTCTTTTTTGCCTTCGGGGGCATAAGTAGCCGCGGCAGCTTTTTGTACCGGGTACGATACGCCGTTAAACTTGGTTGATTGGCGGCGGTTCCACAATGTTTTTACTTTGTGCGCTTTCCCTTCGCTATCGTATGCTTCGAGTGTTTCAGGTATGACGGTAAAAGCACAACGGGTTCCGGTAAAACCGGCTGTTTTTGAAAAACTGCGGAATTCAATCGCGCATTTTTCAGCACCTTCAATTTCGTATATCGAACGTGGAATGCCATCTTCGGTAATAAAAGCCTGGTAGGCTGCATCGTAAAGAATGATGCATTTGTTGTCGTTAGCGTAATCAACCCACTTTTTTAACTCATCTTTAGTAGCTACCGTTCCAGTTGGGTTGTTAGGGTAGCATAAGAAGATAAGATCTACATTTTCCTTTGGTAATGCGGGTACAAAGTTGTTTTCTTCGTTGCAGGGCATGTACACAATGCCTTTGTAATGACCAATATCGTTGATGTTGCCTGTTTTGCCCGACATTACAGTGGTGTCGACATACACAGGGTAAACCGGGTCGGTTACCGCGATTACGTTATCGTTGCCAAAAATTTCCTGGATGTTGCCGGTATCGCATTTCGAACCGTCGGAAATAAAGATATCGTCTGCTGTGATGCTGTTTACACCATTCGCTTTATAATCATTTTCTGCAATAGCTTCGCGCAAGAAAGGGTAGCCTTTTTCGGGTCCATAACCTTTAAAGGTTTCAGCACTGGCCATTTCTTCAACTCCTTCGTGAAATGCCTTCACAATAGATGGGGGCAATGGTTGTGTAACATCACCAATACCCATTTTAATAACTTTCTTGTCGGGGTTTGCATCAGTAAATTCTTTTACTCTGCGCCCGATTTCCGGGAATAAGTAACCTGCTTGTAGTTTCAGGTAATTCTCGTTAATTAATGCCATATATATTTATTTGTTAATTAATGATTCTCAACTCAAAATTCAAGAAATGCAAAGATACAAAAATATAATTGATGTTGATTAACTGATTGTTAAGCCTTGATTGCAGGGGAGTAGCGGTAAAGGTTTTAATTTAAAATAGATTTTTCATTACATTAGCCAACGAACTGTTGCCAATTATAATCAATCATAAAATATGAAGTTACTCCATACATCTGACTGGCACCTGGGAAAACGGCTTGAAAATTTTTCGCGTTTCGATGAACAAGTAGCCGTTTTGGATGAAATATGCACGATTGCCGATAAAGAAGACATCGATGCCGTACTTGTTGCCGGCGATTTGTTTGATACGTTTAACCCGCCAACCGAGGCTGTTGAGCTTTTTTACCGTTCGCTGAAAAAACTTTCGAAAAACGGGAGCCGTCCGGTTATAGCTATTGCAGGTAATCACGATTCGCCCGACCGTATTGAGTCCCCCGACCCGTTGGCCCGTGAATGCGGGATTATTTTTGCCGGGTACCCGAATTCAAAGGTAGCTCCTTTTAATCTTGATTCGGGTTTAAAAGTGCTTAAAAGCACTGAAGGGTTTCTGGAGCTTCAGTTGCCCGGAAATACAATCCCGCTTCGAATTCTTTTTACCCCTTATGCTAACGAGTTCAGATTAAAATCATTCTTGGGAGCAGAGAATAATGAAGAAGAACTTCGACATTTACTGGAGCAGCAGTGGAAAACAATGGCTGAAAAATATTGTAACGACCATGGTGTAAATATTCTTATTACACACTTATTCATGGCTCAAAAAGGTGAAGCACTTCCCGAAGAGCCCGAAGATGAGAAGCCAATTCTTCACGTTGGGGGTGCTCAGGTGGTTTATGCTGATAATGTTCCAGCTCAAATTCAATACACTGCAATCGGTCATCTGCACCGGATGCATAAAGTGGGCAATGCAACCAATCCTGTTTATTATAGTGGAAGTCCGGTTTCATACAGTTTTGCTGAAGCCAATCAGGATAAATATGTTTTGGTGGTTGATGTTGTGCCTGGGGGTGAAGCCAGTGTTAGTCCGGTTCAATTAGCTGGCGGGAAACGCTTGCTCAGGAAACGTGCTGATGGAATGGATGAAGCGCTGCACTGGTTATCAGAAAACAAGGATGCACTTGTGGAGCTGACTCTTGTGACCGATACGTTCATTACGGCCAACGAACGTAAACAATTGAATGCAATTCATTCAGGACTCGTGTCTATTATTCCCGAAGTTAAAATGATGAGGGGCGAAGCTGAAGGTGCAAGACAAAAAATCAACTTAAATCGCAGTATGGAGGAATTGTTTGCCGACTATTTTAAACATGAACACGGACAAGAGCCCAATGAAGAAATAATGGACCTGTTTAAAGAGGTGCTTGGGGGCTAATGTGCTAAACAAAGCAAATATTGTTTACACTGATAAACAAAAAATGAGTAAATTGTTTACGCTTATTAACAAAATACGCTATATTTGTTCATTAAAATAAACAACTATGGATTCTTTATTTGAGCGTTCAAGACAGAAAATAAGGTATGTATCTACTTCTTTTGTTCGTAGTATTGTATATAAAATAAACTGGGATGCACGACTAATTGGCATAAGGGGGGCGCGTGGGGTTGGTAAAACTACTTTAATGCTTCAGTATATAAAGCTTAACCTTCCTCGTGACCATTCGGTTATTTATGTTAGTCTGGATAATGTTTGGTTTGCAGAGCATAAGCTTTATGATTTTACAGACTTGTTTGTCAAGCAAGGCGGAAAATATCTTTTTCTTGATGAGGTACACAAATATCCAAACTGGTCGCAGGAAATTAAAAACATTTATGATGATTTTCCAGAGCTGAAAATAGTGTTTACTGGTTCTTCTTTACTTGAAATATTAAATGCACGAGCTGATTTAAGCCGTAGGGCTATTGTATATGAAATGCAAGGATTTTCTTTTCGTGAATATTTAAACAGAAACCTTAAAACCAATTTTCCTATTGTATCTGTAAATGAAATTTTGAAAGGGCATAATCAATTGTCAGATAATGTTCTATCACAAATTAAGGTGTTTGAGCATTTTCGTGGATATTTAGAACATGGATATTATCCATTTTATAATGAAACGCCTGGGCTATACTTTCATCGAGTAAATGAAGTAATTAACATGACAATGGAAGTTGAGCTTCCCTTACTTAGGGCCGTTGATGTGGCTTTTGTTCCCAGGGTTAAACAATTGTTGCAGATTATTTCTGAATCAGCCCCTTTTGTCCCAAATATAACTAAGCTGAGTGAACGAATTGGGATTACACGAAAATCATTGTTGGTGTATCTTTATGCTCTTGAAGAAAGTCACCTCACAATTCACCTGGATAAAGATGTTTCCGGAATCAGTAAGTTACAAAAGCCACAACGAATTTTTCTCGAAAACACCAACCTGATGTTCGCGTTATCTGATGATAGTGTTCAATCAGGCAATATAAGAGAAACCTTTTTCGCGAATCAGTTAAAAGAATCACATCTTGTACAGTATGCCCCTAAAGGTGATTTTTTGATTGATAGGAAATATACTTTTGAAATTGGAGGAGCAAATAAAGGGAAGAAACAGATTAGAAGTATCCCGAATGCATTTATAGCCGTTGATGATATTGAATATGGTATTAAAAACAAAATTCCATTATGGCTTTTTGGGTTTCTTTATTGAATTTTATCTTTTTTGAGTTTAATATGCTCTTACTTTTCTAATCTATTGGCCGTTCAAAAACAATCTTTCTGTAGTTGTGTTATCTTTGCACCCAATTCACAAATTGTTTCCGGTGTTTTGTGTTTTTAATACAATAAATAATGTTTGTATGAACAATGCCGGATTTGACACATACGTATTTTATGAAAAAAGATATACGCGAAGAACTGGAAAAACGGGTATTGGTGCTTGATGGTGCCATGGGGTCGATGATTCAGACTTATAACCTTGAGGAAAAAGATTACAGGGGGGAGCAGTTTAAAGATGTTTCGAACGACCTGAAAGGCAACAACGATTTGCTTTCGATTACCCGTCCCGATGTTATCAGGGAAATCCATGCCCAATACCTCGAAGCCGGGGCCGATATTATTGAAACCAACACCTTTAATGCTACCAGTATATCGCAAGCCGATTACGGGTTGCAGGACAAGGCTTATGATATAAATGTTGCATCTGCCCGCCTGGCATCGGAGGTTGTTGACCAGTATTCAACACCTGAACAGCAACGTTTTGTTGCCGGTTCAATCGGTCCTACCAACAAAACCTGTTCAATGAGCCCCGATGTGAACGACCCCGGATACCGCGCCATATCATTTGATGAATTGAAAAAAGCCTATAAAACACAGGTTGAGGGACTTATTGATGGTGGTGTTGACCTGCTGATGGTTGAAACTATTTTTGATACGCTCAACGGTAAGGCGGCACTAATGGCTATTGATGAAGTATGCGAAGCCCGTGGAATTAAAATGCCTGTGATGATTTCAGGAACCATTGTGGATGCAAGTGGAAGAACACTGTCGGGGCAAACGGTCGAGGCGTTCCTGAATTCTTTATCGCATGTTCACCCCCTTTCAATCGGGTTGAATTGTTCGCTGGGGGCAAAAGATATGCTCCCGCATGTTGATTCCCTGGCCGCAAAATCGCCATTTTATGTGAGTGCGCACCCCAATGCCGGTATGCCCAACCAGTTTGGCGAATACGACGAAACCCCTGAGGTAATGACGCCACAGATAAAAGAGTTTCTCGACCATCAGTCGGTAAACATCATTGGCGGGTGCTGTGGTACCACGCCCGACCATATTCGTGCGTTTGCCGAAGAAGCAAGAAAAGCCAAACCGCATAAAATTAATACATCGGAGCACGAAACCCGTTTGAGCGGGCTTGAACCCTTGTCGATTTCAAAAGCCTCGAACTTTGTAAATATAGGCGAACGTTGCAATGTGGCCGGTTCGCGTAAATTTGCACGGCTCATCCGTGAGGAAAAATACGAAGAAGCACTTGCCATTGCCCGAAATCAGGTTGAAGGCGGTGCACAGGTTGTTGACGTGAACATGGACGATGCCATGCTCGATGCCAAAAAAGAAATGGTGACTTTCCTTAACCTGATTATGAGCGAGCCTGATATTTCACGCTTGCCCATTATGATTGATTCTTCGAAGTTTGATGTTATTGAGGCTGGTTTGCAGTGCTTGCAGGGAAAGTCTATTGTGAATTCGATAAGCATGAAAGAAGGGGAAGAGGCTTTCAGGCAACAGGCTCGCACAATTCTGAAATATGGTGCAGCTGTGGTTGTCATGGCTTTCGATGAGAAAGGGCAGGCCGATAGTTACCAACGTCGAATCGATATTTGTAAAAGGGCCTATGATATCCTTACAAATGAAGTTGGTTTCCCGCCCGAGGACATCATTTTCGACCCAAACGTGCTGACCATTGCAACCGGTATCGAAGAACACAACAATTACGCTGTTGACTTTATCGAAGCCACACGATGGATTAAGGAAAACCTGCCACATGCCAAGGTGAGCGGGGGAATTAGCAATGTGTCTTTTTCGTTCAGGGGCAATAATGTGGTGCGCGAGGCCATGCATTCGGTGTTCCTGTACCATGCCATAAAAGCCGGCCTCGACATGGGCATTGTGAACCCCGGGATGTTGCAGATTTACGATGAAATACCCAAAGACCTGTTGGAGCTTGTTGAGGATGTGGTGTTAAACCGCCGTGACGATGCAACCGAACGATTGGTTGATTTTGCCGAAACCGTGAAAGAACAAGGCGGGGTAGCAGTGAAGAAGGATGAATGGCGCGAATACCCGCCGGTTAAGCGTATTGAACATGCACTGGTGAAAGGCATTACCGATTATATTGAAGAAGACCTTGACGAAATTATGCCCGATTATTCACCAACACTCAATATTATTGAAGGCCCGTTAATGGATGGGATGAATATTGTAGGTGAATTGTTTGGCTCGGGGAAAATGTTTTTGCCACAGGTCATCAAATCGGCAAGGGTGATGAAAAAAGCGGTAGCTCATTTATTGCCGTTTATCGAAGCCGAAAAGGATAAAGACGCGGCACCAACAAAGCTGAAAAAAGTATTGATGGCCACCGTGAAAGGCGATGTGCACGACATTGGTAAAAATATTGTGGGCGTGGTGCTTTCGTGCAACAACTTCGAGGTTATCGATATGGGCGTGATGGTGCCCACCGAAAAAATCATTGAAACAGCGCTTAAGGAAGAAGTTGACGTTATTGGTCTTAGTGGCTTGATTACCCCGTCGCTCGAAGAGATGGTCAATTTTGCCAAAGTGATGAAACAGCGCGGTCTTGATTTACCGGTAATGGTTGGTGGTGCAACAACATCTAAATTGCATACCGCAGTTAAGGTGGCACCCGAGTACGACCATCCGGTTGTGCATGTTAAAGATGCCTCGCTGAGTGCCGGCGTGGCTTCGAAACTGGCCAATAAAAACAACGATTTCTTTAATAACCTAAAGGAAGAATATGGCCACTTGCGCGAAGTAAACGCAGGCCGAAAAAAGAGGGAGTACGTCAGTCTTGAGGAAGCCCGTAAGAATAAATATACCTGCAATTGGGATGAAACACCAATAAGAAAACCTAAGTTTCTTGGGGTGAAAACCTTTTCGGGTTTTTCGCTGGAAGAAATCCGCGAATATATCGACTGGACTTTCTTTTTTATGGCCTGGGAGCTAAAAGGGACTTTCCCGAAAATACTGACTGATGAACGGCAGGGTGCCGAAGCCCGCAAGCTTTTTGCCGAGGCCAATACGCTGCTCGATGAGATTGTTGAGCGCAACCTGTTTAAAGCGAATGGTGTGGTAGGTTTTTGGCCGGCTAATTCGGTTGGAGACGATATCGAAATTTACAGCGACGAGCAACGTTCGGGGGTGATTGGCAAGTTTCATCATTTACGCCAGCAGCAAAAGGCAAAGCCCGGAAAACCGAATTACTGCCTGAGCGATTATATCGCACCAAAAGAAACCGGTAAAATTGATTACGTAGGGGGTTTTGCCGTAACGGCCGGGGTAGGAATGAAGAAATGGGTTGAAGAGGCGAAAGAAGAAGGTGACGATTATCGTTCAATATTATTACAAACCCTGAGCGACCGACTGGCAGAAGCTTTTGCCGAGGTTATGCACATAAAAGTACGGAAAGAGCTATGGGGATATGCACCTGATGAAAATCTGAGCAAGGAAGAAATCTGGAAAATGAAATATGAAGGCATCCGCCCTGCACTTGGATACCCGGCGTGTCCCGAACATAGCGAGAAGCAGGAGCTTTTCCGTTTGCTTGAAGCTACCGACCGCACCGGCATATCGCTAACCGAAAACTTTGCGATGTACCCGACCGCATCGGTTAGCGGGCAATACTTTGCACATCCCGAATCGTTTTATTTTGGGGTTGGCAAAATAAGCCGCGACCAGGTTGAAGATTATGCAAAACGGAAAGAAATGAGTGTGGAGGAAGTGGAACGCTTGTTGAATGCAGATATAAATTATAGTTAGTACAATTTTAGTCCAGTGATAAAATGAAAATCTTTTCGGTTGTAAGTAAAAAGTCTCAAATTGAAGGTCAGTGCTGTTGCTGCAATAATTGCATCTGGAATTAAGAGACCATGGCTAAGGTTATACTTCTCTATCAGCTCAATTGCTATTTTTGAACTAATGTCGTTGTTGTGAATTATGTTGTATGAACTTAGTTTGTTTTTTAGCTTTGTTCGTTCAGTTTTATTTCTTACCCCCTGAAATAATTCCATGATGGTAATTGAGGGAACCAGTATATTGTTCAGGCCAATTTTTTTGAGTTCTGAAATTGTCTTTTCCTCTCCTTTAAACCAAGATATGAAAATGTTAGTGTCGCAAAGTATTAATTCCTTTTCCATCCTTTTTTGCGTATGTCGTCAATTGTTATGGGGTTGTCTTTCCAAAAACCAGCAAAATCATCTATGTTGGGCTCTTTAGTGGCCCATTCAATTGATGCGTTCTTATCTTCCTGTGGCACTTTCTTTTCAGGAGCAACCTTGTATTCTTTGATAAAGTTTAGTTTCTCTATGAGGCTGATGAAGAAAGATAAATTCTGTTTCCCTGCAATTTTTATTTTGATGGTTTCCATACTATTTACATTTTAAGAGTAAAGATAAGCAAAAATAAATTGGGAAAAATAAGTTTCAAGATAATTAAGGTTTGTTATATATGATGTAAGCTGTCAAATATTTAGCGTCAATGTGGTGGAAAGTTAGTTGTCATGGTTATTAACAATTTCCGTATTCTGTTGATAAATATTTTTTGATGCGGTTTTAAAATTCAGTACTTTTGAGTGTCTTTTTAATTTAACAATATGGAGCTGGGAAAACATATTTCTTATTTGTTGCAATTTCACGAATGTGTTGTTGTGCCTGAATTTGGAGGTTTTATATCAAATTACAAGCCCGCAGGTTACGACCGATTGCGCGAAGTGTTCATGCCACCCACAAAAGAAGTGGTTTTTAATGCCAAAATTAAAAAGAACGACGGCTTATTAATAAATTGTATAGTTGAAAAAGAGCAATGTAGCTACACTGAGGCCGAAGGTTTAATTGAGCGATTTGTTGACCATACCTATCAGTTGTTAAATAATGGTGAGCGGGTAACCTTGCCAACTGTGGGTGATTTTTATTTTGAACCATCAGGGGCAATAACATTTACCGCAGTGCCTAAGTTTGAATTTGCCGAAGCTTATGGTCTTGAGCCATTCAGCTTTGCAGCCCTCGATGATAAAAAGCAAAAAGCAGAACGATATAGCCATCCGGCAGTACGGGCAATGAATACCCGGAAAGATTTTATAAAAATTGCGGCGGGGATTGCATTGGTGTTAGGACTGTCTTTTTTCCCACTCAGAAACAACAATACCGTAATGCAGTCTTCAAATGTCAACCCATTGCAGCTTTTCAGTCGTTCTGCAAATACACTTAATCCGGCTTCGTCAAAAGAGATGACACTTGAAGAAATCGAAAAAGTTGCGCCTTACGTACTTGTGGGCGGAAGTTTCAGTCATCCCGACAATGCACGGCAATTGCAAGCTAAAATGATAGAGAAAGGCTTTAATGCTGAGGTTATCGAACATAAAAGCGGTTTGTACCGGGTCACTTTCGACTCATATTTCGACCGCGACGAGGCTTTGAATGCAATGCATGCCTACCGTTCAGAACATCCTGAATCAAACGTGTGGGTAAGCACCCGATAATAATTTATTACTCTTTTACATAAGAGACTGCCCCCGGGCGGTCTTTTTTGTTTTATGCTAATTGGTTGTTTTGTGGTATTTCAATAACTTTACAAAAAAACAAAATGCGGTTGTCAGAATATCAAATAAAAGTAATTAAGGAGGCTGCCATTGAGACATGGGGGGATGGCGTTATGGTTTTTTTATTTGGTTCACGTGCCGATGACAATAAAAGAGGGGGGGATATTGACTTATTTATTCAATTGCCAGATGAAAGCAATGTTCAAAATCTTATACGCCAAAAGGCCCAATTTCTAAGTAAATTGTACTTTTTACTTGGAGAACAAAAGATTGATGTAATAATTCAAACCCCGTTGAATCATAATCAACCCATAGTTGAAACAGCAAAAGATACAGGAATACCCTTATGAAC